>NZ_JBEXVD010000021.1:0-141084 GCF_040638655.1 Streptomyces sp. NPDC005963
AAGATCTCATTGCACCCCTCGAGATCCTGGAAGTCCGCCAACGTCGGGTCCTGAGCCTGAAGCATCGTGCCCATAGCACCATCAGCAACAACGACTCGGGTGGCAAGTGCCTCACGGAGTGCCGCAATGCGGGTCCGGCTGTCGGCGGAGGGTACGGAGGGGGTAGGCGACGAGGCCATGGACGGGCTCCCTGGGATGCGACGGCTGTCGGCTTTGCGTCCTCGGTGGAGGGCGCACGGAGCCAGAGTAGCCGGGTGGCGGCGTCAAGGGGCGGGCCGTCCCACGGGACGGACCGCGCGGCGCGCCTGAAGCATCCGTTTTTGCACCCCGGTGGCCGCTCGGGGCAGACCACTACGGGGCAGGCCACCCCAGTAGATGCGTAACGGTACGCATCCACCGGTACGGGGCCGGCCGCCCGGCGGCGCCACAGTTCCCGCCGATCCGGTGCCCGCGAGATACTCACTCAGAGCACCAGGTCGACATCAACCGATAGCGTTCAGCATTGCCGAACAGTAGCCAGAAAGGCCGATCCAATGGCGAAGAACATCCAGTCGCTGGAGCGGGCTGCGGCCATGCTGCGGTTGCTCGCGGGCGGGGAGCGCCGGCTCGGTCTCTCGGACATCGCCTCCGCACTGGAGCTCGCCAAGGGCACCGCCCACGGCATCCTGCGCACCCTCCAGGCGGAGGGCTTCGTGGAGCAGGACCCCGCGTCCGGGCGCTACCAGCTCGGCGCGGAGCTGCTGCGCCTCGGCAACAGCTATCTCGATGTCCACGAACTGCGTGCCCGGGCCCTGGTGTGGACCGACGACCTGGCGCGTTCCAGCGGTGAAAGCGTCCATCTGGGCGTACTCCACCAGCACGGTGTCCTCATCGTCCACCATGTGTTCCGTCCGGATGACAGTCGCCAGGTGCTCGAAGTGGGTGCGATGCAGCCCCTGCATTCCACCGCCCTGGGCAAAGTGCTCGCCGCGTACGACCCGGTGGCGCACAGCGAGGCGGTGGAGGTCGTCCGGGAGCCCTTCACCCCGCGGACGGTCACGGAGCTGGCCGATTTCGAGGCGCTGCTCGACCACACGCGGGCGCGGGGGTGGGCCGCGGACGTGGAGGAGACCTGGGAGGGCGTGGCAGCGGTGGCCGCCCCCATTCACGACCGCCGCCGGATGCCGGTGGGAGCGGTCGCCATCACGGGAGCGGTCGAGCGGGTCTGTCTGAGTCAGGAAGTGCGATCAGACCTGGTCGCAGCGGTGCGGCAGTGTGCCAGGGCGGTTTCCCGCGATCTCGGCGCCGGGCGATTTTGACCACTTTGTCGCATCATCGGTAACGATCTGCTCTTCGTCGACTCCAGGTTCCGTGGTTCTCGTGGGTTGCGTCGATTTTCGGGCAGACGACGAGACAAAGCGTCTTGACGGCGTGTTGACCAGGGATAAAACTGCCGTCTAACGGTCGGCATTGTCGAACACCTACCGGCATTAGGGGTTAGAGTGTGGCAGCGCCAACGGCCGTACGCCCTCACCTGAGGGCACGGACCACCGGCGCGCCCGGGGTTCGCCTTCCCCTGGACGAAGGACAAAGGAGTCGCGGTGTCCAACTCCGACATCTTTATCGGCGAGACGATCGGAACCGCGGTTCTGATCCTCCTCGGCGGTGGCGTGGTCGCCGCCGTCACCCTGAAGAATTCCAAGGCCCGCGGTGCGGGCTGGCTCGCCATCACCTTCGGGTGGGGCTTCGCGGTCCTCACGGCCGTCTACATGACGAGCGGGCTCTCCGGTGCCCACCTCAATCCCGCCGTCACCCTCGGCATCGCCATCAAGGACGGGACCTGGTCCAACGTTCCCGTCTACCTCGCCGGCCAGATGCTGGGCGCGATGATCGGCGCGGTCCTGTTCGTGGTCGCCTACTACGGCCAGTTCATGACCCATCTGACCGACCGGGCGATCATCGGAGACCCCGCCGACAAGCCCGTCGAGGGCAGCCACAGCGCCAAGGCCGGCCCCATCCTCGGCATCTTCTCCACCGGCCCGGAGATCCGGATCGTCTGGCAGAACCTCGCCACCGAGATCCTCGGCACCGCGGTCCTGGTGCTCTCCGTCCTCACCCAAGGGCTGAACGCCGAGGGCAAGGGCCTCGGCCCACTGGGCGCCCTCATCACCGCCCTCGTCGTCGTCGGCATCGGCCTCTCACTCGGCGGGCCCACCGGCTACGCCATCAACCCGGCCCGCGACCTCGGCCCCCGCATCGTCCACGCCCTGCTGCCGCTGCCCAACAAGGGCGGCTCCGACTGGGGCTACGCCTGGATTCCCGTCGTCGGCCCGCTGGCTGGCGGAGCACTCGCCGCGGGTATCTACAACCTCGCGTTCGCTTGACCGTGCGCCCGTACGCCGTACGGGTGGAGCCACAGCCGTCTCCCCTTCGACCACCAGCAGGAGCACCCCGTGACTGACGCACACACCACCGGCGCCGCCTCACATGGGCACGGCCCGTTCATCGCGGCCATCGACCAGGGCACCACGTCCAGCCGTTGCATCGTCTTCGACAAGGACGGCCGGATCGTCTCCGTCGACCAGAAGGAGCACGAGCAGATCTTCCCCAAGCCGGGCTGGGTGGAGCACGACGCCATCGAGATCTGGACCAATGTGCAAGAGGTCGTCGCGGGCGCGATCGACAAGGCGGGCATCACCGCCGCCGATGTGAAGGCGATCGGCATCACCAACCAGCGCGAGACCACGCTGCTCTGGGACAAGAACACCGGTGAACCCGTTCACAACGCCATCGTCTGGCAGGACACCCGTACCGACGCCCTCTGCCGTGAACTCGGCCGCAACGTCGGCCAGGACCGCTTCCGCCGGGAGACGGGTCTGCCGCTCGCCAGCTACTTCGCCGGCCCCAAGGCCCGCTGGCTCCTCGACAACGTCGAAGGGCTGCGGGAGCGCGCCGAACGCGGCGAGATCCTGTTCGGCACCATGGACTCCTGGGTCATCTGGAACCTGACCGGCGGCGTCGACGGCGGGGTGCACGTCACCGACGTCACCAACGCGTCGCGCACGATGCTCATGAACCTCCACACCATGGCCTGGGACCCCAAGATCCTCAGTTCCATGCACGTGCCCGCCGAGATCCTGCCCGAGATCCGCTCCTCCGCCGAGGTGTACGGCACAGCCAAGGGCGGGGTCCTCGACGGCATCCCGGTCGCCTCCGCACTCGGTGACCAGCAGGCAGCCCTCTTCGGTCAGACGTGCTTCGCCGAGGGCGAGGCCAAGTCGACCTACGGCACCGGCACCTTCATGCTGATGAACACCGGCCACACCCCGGTCAACTCGTACAACGGGCTGCTGACGACCGTCGGCTACCGCATCGGCGAGGAGCGGGCGGTCTACGCCCTCGAAGGTTCGATCGCCGTCACCGGCTCGCTGGTGCAGTGGATGCGGGACCAGATGGGCCTCATCTCGTCCGCACCGGAGATCGAGACGCTGGCCCTGACCGTGGAGGACAACGGCGGCGCCTATGTCGTCCCCGCGTTCTCCGGACTGTTCGCCCCGTACTGGCGTCCCGACGCCCGCGGTGTGATCGCCGGTCTCACCCGGTACGTCACCAAGGCACACATCGCCCGTGCGGTTCTGGAGGCAACCGCCTGGCAGACCCGCGAGATCAGCGACGCCATGACCAAGGACTCCGGCGTGGAGTTGACCACGCTCAAGGTCGACGGCGGCATGACCTCCAACAACCTGCTGATGCAGACCCTCTCGGACTTCCTGGACGCACCCGTGGTGCGCCCCATGGTCGCCGAGACCACCTGCCTCGGCGCGGCCTACGCCGCAGGTCTGGCCGTCGGGTTCTGGCCGGACACGGACGCGCTGCGCGCCAACTGGCGACGGGCCGCCGAATGGACCCCGCGCATGGACGCCGACCAGCGCGAGCGCGAGTACAAGAACTGGCTCAAGGCCGTGCAGCGGACCATGGGCTGGCTCGAAGAGGAAGACTGACAGGAGTAATGGACATGACCACCCTGCAGAGCGTTCCGACCCTCGGTACGCACCCGGCATCCGGCTTTCTCCCGAGCCGGGCCGAGACCCGGGAGCAGCTCTCCAAAGCCTCGTACGACCTCCTGGTGATCGGCGGCGGCATCCTGGGCATCTCCACCGCCTGGCACGCCGCGCAGTCCGGACTGCGGGTGGCCCTGGTGGACGCCGGTGACTTCGCCGGCGCCACCTCGTCCGCCTCCTCCAAACTGCTGCACGGCGGTCTGCGCTACCTCCAGACCGGGGCGGTGAAGCTGGTCGCGGAGAACCACTTCGAGCGTCGCGCCCTCTCCCGCGAGGTCGCCCCCCACCTGGCGAATCCGCTCACGTTCTATCTGCCGGTCTACAAGGGCGGACCGCACGGCGCGGCCAAACTGGGTGCCGGCGTCTTCGCCTACTCGGCGCTCTCCGCCTTCGGCGACGGCGTCGGCCACGTCATCAGCCCGGCCAAGGCCCAGCGCGACGTGCCCGAGTTGCGTACGGAGAACCTCAAGGCGGTCGCCGTCTACGGGGACGACCAGATGAACGACGCCCGGATGGCGTTGATGACGGTCCGTGCGGCCGTCGACGCGGGCACGACCGTGCTCAACCACGCCGAGGTCACCGGGTTGCGCTTCACCCGGGGCCGTGTGACGGGCGCGGAGCTCAAGGACCGTACGGACGGCACGGAGTTCGGCGTGGACGCCCGGCTGGTGCTCAACGCCACCGGCCCGTGGGTGGATCATCTGCGCCGGATGGAGGACGCGGGCGCCGCGCCCTCCATCCGCCTCTCCAAGGGCGCGCACCTGGTGCTCAAGCGCACCTCTCCGTGGAAGGCGGCCCTGGCGACGCCGATCGACAAGTACCGGATCACCTTCGCCCTCCCCTGGGAGGACATGTTGCTGCTCGGAACGACCGACGAGGCGTACGAGGGAGATCCCGGCGAGGTCGCGGTGACCGAGCAGGACACCGCCCAGATCCTGGACGAAGCCGCGTTCTCCATCCGTGACCAGCAGTTGTCGCGCGATCTGATCACCTATGCGTTCGCCGGTCTGCGGGTGCTGCCCGGCGGCCCCGGGGACACCTCCCAGGCCAAACGGGAGACGGTGGTCACCGAGGGCCGTGGCGGAATGCTGTCGGTCGCCGGCGGTAAATGGACGACTTTCCGCCATATCGGTCGTACGGTCATGACCAAACTGGCGGCCCTTCCCGGGCAGCCGCTCACCGAGGACATGGAACCGATCGACCGGTTGCCCAGGAAGCTGCCGCTGCCGGGGATCGCCAATCCGAACGCGGTCGCGCACCGGTTGATGGCCGACGGGCCGGCGCCGGGCCCGCGGATGTCCGCGGACACCGCACTCCATCTGGCCACCCACTACGGCTCGCTCTCCTTCGACATCGCCCGGTTGGCCAACGACGATCCCGCACTGGCCGAACGAATCCACCCCGAGGCCCCGGAAATCTGGGCCCAGGTCGTCTACGCACGGGACCACGAGTGGGCCGAGACCGCGGACGACGTGCTGCGCCGGCGTACGACCCTCACCGTGCGCGGGCTGGCCACCGACGAGATACGGGCCGGGGTGGAAGGAATGCTCCGCCAGCGGCGCTGAGCCACGCCGGACGGCCCAGGGTGCCAGGCTCTGACGATCATGTCGAGGCCCGCCCCCGAGGATCACGCTCCAACCGCTCCCCCGGGAGATGCGGGCGTGATCGTCGGGGGTGCTGACCGTCCCGCACGGGGGAGGTACGCCAACTGGTGCCGCCCCGGCTGCGCCGCTGGTGGGAAGCAGCGCACGGCAACGCGTGCGCACGACCGCTTTCCAGCCGCTGTACACCTCATCGAAGTTCACCCGCCCGTGCACGAGGGCTGCGGCGCGGCACCTCGTAACCCGTAAGGTTGGTGCGTACGCGAGGGAACTTCGGAAGGAGGCACTGGGTGATCGAGCTCGAGGGGGTACCCGAGCTGATCGACCCGGTCATGGTGGCCGCGTTCGAAGGCTGGAACGACGCCGGCGACGCCGCCTCCACCGCGGTCGCACACCTGGACCGGGAGTGGAAGGGGGAGGTGTTCGCGGCCCTGGACGCCGAGGACTACTACGACTTCCAAGTGAACCGGCCCACGGTGTGGCTGGACGGCGGAGTACGGAAGATCACCTGGCCGACGACCCGACTGTCCGTGGTCCGCGTCGGCGGCGAGAAACCGCGCGATCTGGTGTTGGTGCGGGGCATCGAACCGTCCATGCGCTGGCGGTCGTTCTGCAATGAGATCCTCGGCTTCGCCCATGAGTTGGGCGTGGAGATGGTGGTGATCCTCGGCGCGCTGCTCGGGGACACGCCCCACACCCGGCCGGTACCGGTCAGCGGCATCACGTCCGACCCCGACCTGGCCAGGACCATGGATCTGGAGGAGACGCGTTACGAAGGCCCCACCGGGATCGTGGGCATCCTCCAGGAGGCGTGCACCCATGCGGGCGTGCCCGCGGTGAGTCTGTGGGCCGCGGTGCCGCACTACGTCTCCCAACCGCCCAATCCCAAGGCCACCCTTGCCCTGCTCAACCGGTTGGAGGATCTGATCGGTCTCCGCATTCCGCTGGGCGAACTGCCCGAGGACGCACGGGCGTGGCAACTCGGCGTGGACCAACTGGCCGCCGAGGACAGCGAGGTGGCGGAGTACGTCCAGACGTTGGAGGAGGCCAGGGACACGGCGGAATTGCCCGAGGCGTCGGGCGAGGCCATCGCCCGCGAGTTCGAACGGTATCTGCGGCGGCGGGACGGCGGGCCCGGCAGCGGTCCGGGGCTGGCGACCGACGGCGGTGACAGCGGGACCTACCTCCGTGATCCGTCCGGCGGGTTGAACCGGCCACCGAAGTCCGCCCGTCCGGAGTCGGGCACCGAAGCGAACGCCGAAGCGGAAGCAGACACCGCAGCAGATCCAGGCACCGCATCGAAACCGGACGTCACATCGGAAGCGGATACCGAAGCGGAAGCAGTTGCCGAAGCGGGCGCTGGAGACGGCGATGGGGACGGAGCGTCCGGCGAGGCTGCGGAGACGGATGCCACGGCGGCTGCCGACGACACGGTCTCGGGCCCCGACGAGGGCCGGGCGGACGGGCCGGACGCCGAGAACGCTAAGGACGCTAAGGACGCCGAGGAGGATCCTCCCGGGCGGTGAGTTGAGCGGGGCTCGCCCGTACTCCTGGGCGCGCCCCGGTACGGCGTGAGGGGCGGCGCGCGTTCGCGCGCCGCCCCTCACGTATGTACCTCGCCGTCCTTGAGCTACAGCGCCACGCCCAACAGCGCGTCGACCGTACGGGAGACGAGCCCGGGCGCCCCCTCGTCCGTACCGCCCTCGGCATGCTGGCGGGCTGCCCAGCGGTCGACGGCGAGCAGTGCGGTCGGGGCGTCCAGGTCGTCGGCGAGAGCCGCCCGAACCTCCTCGACGAGCGCCTCGGCGGACGGTCCGTCGGGACGGGAGACCGCCGCGCGCCAGTGCTCCAGGCGCTCGACCGCGTCCCGTAGGACCTGGTCGGTCCACTCCCAGTCGGCCCGGTAGTGGTGGGAGAGCAGCGCGAGGCGGATCGCGGCGGGGTCGACGCCTTCGCGGCGCAGGGTGGAGACGAAGACCAGGTTGCCCTTGGACTTCGACATCTTCTCGCCGTTCAGGGCGACCATTCCGGCGTGCACGTACGCCCGTGCGAAGGGGTGCTCGCCGGTGAGGGCGTGGGCGTGCGACGCGCCCATCTCGTGGTGGGGGAAGACGAGGTCCGAGCCGCCGCCCTGGACATCGAAGCCCATGCCGAGGTGGTCGAGGGCGATGGCGACGCACTCGATGTGCCAGCCGGGCCTGCCGCGGCCGAGGCTGCCGCCGTCCCAGCTGGGCTCGCCCTCACGGGCGGCCATCCAGAGCATGGGGTCGACGGGGTTCTTCTTGCCGGGGCGGTCGGGGTCGCCGCCGCGTTCGGCGGAGAGCAGCCGCATCGCCTCGGCGTCGAGGTGGGACACCTCGCCGAAGTGGGGGTCGGCCTCGACGGAGAAGTAGACGTCGCCTTCGAGTTCATAGGCGGCGCCTGCGTCGCGCAGCCGTTCCACCAGCGGGACGATGCCCGGTATCGCCTCGACGGCTCCGATGTAGTGCTGCGGCGGGAGCATCCGCAGTGCGGTCATGTCTTCGCGGAAGAGGGCGGTCTCGCGCTCGGCGAGCCGGGTCCAGTCCTCCCCGTCGCGGATGGCGCGCTCCAGCAGTGGATCGTCGACGTCGGTCACGTTCTGGACGTAGTGGACCTGGCGCTTGGTGTCGAGCCACACGCGCTGGACGAGGTCGAACGCGTTGTAGGTCGCCGCGTGTCCCATGTGGGTGGCGTCGTAGGGCGTGATGCCGCAGACGTAGATACGGGCGACGGGGCCGGGAGCCAGGGTGAGTGGACCGCCGGTTGCGGTGTCGTGAATCCGAAGGTCGCGGCCCGTGCCAGGCAGGGCGGGGACCTCAGAAGCGGGCCAGGCATACATGATCTGAGCCTAACCGGACGGGTGATCCGGATACGAACCGGATCACGCCGGTTGGCCGGTTGTGCACTCTTGTGAATTGTCCGCGCTCTGTGCTGGGCGCCCCATAGAGCCGTTGAATGAGCCGCGACGGGTCCATAAGTCGACACGGCGCTTCAAAGACTGGCGGCCTATCGATCCCCGATCCCATGCCCGACCCGATCCGGTCAGCCGTGCCGCTCGCCCCTCACACGGGCGGCCAGGGGATCGCCGGCCACTCGCCGGAGGGCACCGGGTGTCGGCCCGTGGCCCGTAGCGCAGCCACCCTGCTGCGGATCGCCGCCACCTCGGCCGGGGTCAGCAACTGCCCCAACCGAACGTCGAGCGGCTCGCCCACGGCCAACGCCGACGAGAGCGCCTCCAGGGCCTCCAGGGCCTCGTCGGGCAGCGGCTCGCCCGCCCACCCCCAGAGCAGGGTGCGGAGCTTGTCGTCCACGTGGAAGGTGACCCCGTGGTCGATGGCGTACAGCGCGCCCCCCTCGGCGGGCAGCAGATGGCCGCCCTTGCGGTCGCCGTTGTTGATCACCGCGTCCAGTACGGCGAGCCTGCGCAGTCGCCCGTCGTCGGCGTGGACCAGCAGAGCGGTGCGCCCCTCGCCCACCTCGGCGAAGCCGACCGGCCTCCAGCCCTCCCCCGCCTCCTCGCCCTCGACGAGCGCAAGGAGCTGAGCCGAGGCGTCGGCCTCGATCCACAGTTGGACCATGCCCTCGCCGTGCGGGCCGTCCCTCAGAACCGTCGGGGGCACCAGCCCCCAGCCCAGGGCCTCGGAAACCTCGTAGGCGGCCACTTCGCGCTGGGCCAGCGTGCCGTCGGGGAAATCCCAGAGCGGACGTTCCCCGGCGACCGGCTTGTAGACGCAGGCCGCCTCCTCGCCGTCGTGGACGACCGAGCAGACCAGGACCGCGTTGGACGCCTCGCGCACCTGGCCCCGCACCCGGAGCTCCCCCTTGGCCAGGAGGTCGAGGGCGGTCACGCTCCCCTGCGGTATCCGTTCTGGCGCGGGCACACGTGTCCTTCCGGATCGAGCGGCAGACTGCACAGCGGGCACGGGGGACGACCGGCGTTGACCACGTCCAGGGCCCGTTTGGCGAAGGCCCGGGCCTGTGCACCGGTCAGCCGCACCCGCAGCATGGGCGGGCCGTTCTCCTCGTCCCGCAGCAGCCGCTCTTCGGCGTCGGCGAGGTCCTCGTCGGACTCCGCCTCCAACTCGACCAGGGCCTGCGCCTCGACGATCATGCGCTGTTCCTCGCCGTCCCAGGCCAGGGCCATGGTGCCCACCCGGAACTCCTCCTCGACGGGGGAGTCAAGCGGGGCGGTGTCCGCGACGTCGGTCGGTGCCATCGCCGGCACGGGCGCATTGCCCCCGGTGCGGCGCACCACTTCGTCGAGGAGCTCGTCGATGCGTTCGGCGAGCGCGGACACCTGGGTCTTCTCCAGGGCCACACTGGTGACGCGTCCTCCGGCCGACGCCTGGAGGAAGAACGTACGGCGTCCAGGCAGCCCGACCGTACCGGCCACGAACCGGTCCGGCGGGTCATAGAGGAACACCTGACGGGACACGCTCTTAACTCCCTCAGAACTCGGGAACGACCTGGCATTGACCTGCAACGAGCTGTACGAACGGGCTGAAGTGCCCGGCGGTGGTGCGGGCGCACTCCAGCCCGTCCACCCTACTGCCAGGCGATCACACGGTGCCCGTGCCGCCACCGACGACGGCATCGCCGTCACCACCGGCGACGTCGGCGCTCCCGGCAGCACGGTGGTCCCGGTCGTGCGGTGCCAGTGAGCCCAGTTCACCTGTGTCCCCCAGGCGCAGAAGAAATGGCCGCGTACGGGTGTAACGGATCGCTGTCACGGAACAAGGTTCCACATGGACCCGCTGGAAGAGATCGAGATGCATGCCGAGTGCGTCCGCGACGATCGACTTGATGATGTCCCCGTGCGAGCAGATCGCATAGACCGCGTCCTCGCCGTGCTCTGCGTCGATGCGCTCGTTCCAGTCGCGTACGGCGTCGACCGCACGCGACTGCATCGCACGCATGGACTCACCACCAGGAAATACCGCCGCAGAAGGATGCTGCTGCACCACCTGCATCAGTGGTTCGTCGGCCAGTTCACGAAGCTTGCGCCCCGACCAGTCCCCGTAGTGGCATTCGCCGACCCGGTCGTCGGTCTGGAGGCGCAGTTCGGGCCGGGCGTCCAGCAGGGGTTGCACGGTCTGGAGGCAGCGTTCCAGCGGGCTGCTGACCACCGCGGCCAGCGGCAGCGCGGCGAGGCGCTCGGGCAGGGCGGCGGCCTGGGCGGCGCCGTGTTCATCGAGATGGACGCCGGGGGTCCAGCCCGCGAGTACCGCTGCGGTGTTCGCGGTGGAGCGTCCGTGGCGTACCAGGATCAACGTGGCCATGTCCGCCAGCCTAGGTCGTGTCGGTGCCGATCCGTCCCTGCGGGGCGCGGGAAGCGGCGGCCGGTGCCGGGGTGCGTCGGGCCGGCCCGCGCGGAAGAATACGCGCCGTGATCGTCGACTGCGCCATCTACCGCGACGGGCGCCGCACCGAGGGCCCTGCCGATCTCTCCGATGCGCTCGCCGAGGCCAGGGCGAGCGGCGACGCCTTCTTGTGGATCGGTATGCATGAGCCGACGGACAAGGAGTTCGACCTGGTCAAGCAGGAGTTCGGGCTGCATCCCCTGGCCGTCGAGGACGCTTTGCGGGCTCATCAGCGGCCCAAGCTGGAGGTGTACGACGACTCCCTGTTCATGGTCCTCAAGCCGGTGACGTACGAGCCCGAATCGGACACCGTCACCGCCGACGAACTGATGGTCTTCATCGGTGATTCCTTCGTGGTCACGGTCCGTCACGGCGAGAGTTCACCGCTGGCCGCCGTGCGCCAACGCTTGGAGGCGGAACCCGAGGTCCTGGCCCACGGCCCCACGGCGGTGCTGTACGCGGTCAGTGACGCGGTGGTCGACCGCTACATCGAGGTGGCCGCCGAGTTGCAGGTGGACCTGGAGGAGATGGAGGCCGAGGTCTTCGCCCCCGCCCGGAAGGAGGGCCGTCGCTCGCGGCGCTCGCGCAGGGCCGACCGGGCCGGCAGCGCGGCCGAGGCCAAGCAACCGACGGCCGGGCCGCCCACGGCCGCCAGGATCTACGTCTTCAAGCGCCAGGTGCTGGAGTTCCGTCGGGCGACCGGTCCGCTGGCCGCACCGATGGCCCGGCTGTCGAGCGCGGGGGTGCCCTTCGTCCATGAGCGTTCGCAGCCGTTCTTCCGCGACGTCAGCGACCATCTGACCCGGGCGAACGAGCAGGTGGAGGGTCTGGACCGACTGCTCTCGGACATCCTCGCCGCCCACCTCGCGCAACAGGGGGTCCGACAGAACGACGACATGCGCAAGATCTCGGCCTGGGCCGCCATGGCGGCCGTGCCGACGATGGTCGCCGGGATCTACGGGATGAACTTCGCCCACATGCCCGAGCTGGGCTGGGTGTGGTCCTATCCCGCGGTGCTGGTACTCATGGGCGGCACCGTCTACAGCCTCTTCCGGCTGTTCAAACGCCGGGGCTGGCTGTAGACGGGGCCGGCCGTACGAACGACCGGCGGCCGTACGTCCGCCCGAGCCGACGGGAGGGTCAGAAGGCGGGGGCGACGGTGGGCGGCCCGTCGAGGGCACCGCGTCGTTCCGGCATCCGCAGACTGATCATCCGGTGCCAGCCGCCGAACCTCTCGTAGCCGTACATGGCCTGGATACCGGCCGAGAGCGCTGCCGACTTCGCTCGTGGCCAGCGCAGCACCCGGCCCATTTCCGCCATCACGGCGAGGCTGACGTCGCGGTAGACCTTGATCTCGGTCAGGGCGCTCTCCCGGAGGACGGTCTGGATGGTGCGGCCGTGTCCGGCGGCTGCGAGGCGGAGCAGTTCCTCGTGGCAGTACGCGAGGTGGTTCTCCTCGTCGTTGCAGATCATCCGGATGGCCTTGCCCAGTTCCGGGTGGTGACCGAAGTGCTTGACCAGCATGTCCATCTGGTCCGCCGCACGCTGCTCGGTCACCCGGCTGTGGGCGAGGTAGACGACGATGTCCTCCTCGGTCAGGGGCTCCTCACGGCGGAGCTTGTCGTGGGGGAGCCCGATGCCGTGCTGCTCCAGGAGCATCGTGTAGTCGGTCCCCGGCGGTACGGGGACGGGTTCGAGCCCGCGCTTGTGGAGCAGTGCGTTGAAGATCCGGCCGTGCTTGTCCTCGTCCGCGCCGTGCCGGGCGATCCTGGGCGCGAGGTCGGCCATGCCGGCGGGCACCAGGGCTGCGATGCGGCCGTTCTCCCAGCCCCCCTGGGCCTCGCCGCTGGCGGCGATGGAGCAGAACAGCTGGAAGGAGTCGTCGTGGTCGATGATCTCCTGGAAAAGGCTTCGAGCCGAAAGCATCACTGCCACCTCCTGAAGGCGTCCGCGAAGGCCCGCAAGGGTCCGCAAAGAAAGAGTCAAGTGCGGTACGGGGTGCGGGGCAACACGTGCGTCGGCCAACTGCGCCGAACGGATGACATCAGGGGGCGAGGAGCCGGCCGGCCCCGGGGACACCGGGCGTACGGTGCCCCCCTGCGGGCCGGGGCGGATCAGGCGAGGCCCGAGCGCTCCAGTGCGGCGGTGCCCGCGCGCAGGGCGGCGAGGCGCTCGTCGAGGGTGAACCCGGCCGGGGCCAGGGTCAGGGTGGTCACTCCCGCCGCCGCGTACTGGTGCATCCGGTCGGCGATCCGCTCCACGGAACCCAGCAGTGTGGTGGAGTCGATCAACTCCTTCGGTACGGCCGCGGCGGCGCCGTCCTTGTCGCCGGCGAGGTAGCGGTCCTGGATCTCGTCCGCCGCCTGCTCGTACCCCATGCGCCGGGCGAGTTGGTTGTAGAAGTTCTGCTGGCGGCTGCCCATGCCGCCGACGTACAGGGCGGTGTACGGGCGGAACACGTCGGCGAGCGCATCGAGGTCGTCGCCGAGGGCGAGCGGCAGGGTGGGGCAGACGTCGAAGCCGTCCATCGACTTGCCGGCCTTCTCGCGGCCGGCCCGGAGGTGGCGGATCGCCGTCTCCTCCAGATGGTCGGCCGACGGGAAGATCAACAGGGCGCCGTCGGCGATCTCACCGGTCTGTTCGAGGTTCTTGGGGCCGATCGCGGCGATGTAGAGCGGGATGTGTGCGCGCTCGGGGTGGACGGTGAGTTTGAGCGGCTTGCCGGGACCGTCGGGGAGCGGCAGCGTCCAGTGCGCACCCTCGTAGGAGAGCCGCTCGCGGGCCATGGCCCTGCGGACGATCTCCACGTACTCGCGGGTGCGGGCGAGGGGCTTGTCGAACTTCACGCCGTACCAGCCCTCGGAGACCTGGGGGCCGGAGACCCCGAGTCCGAGACGGAACCGACCGCCGGAGAGCGAGTCGAGGGTGGCCGCGGTCATGGCCGTCATCGCGGGCTGGCGGGCGGGGATCTGGAGGATGGCGGAGCCGACGTCGATGCGCTCGGTGTGGGCGGCGACCCAGGCGAGGACGGTCGGTGCGTCGGATCCGTAGGCTTCCGCCGCCCAACAGACGTCATAGCCGAGCCGGTCGGCCTCCTGGGCGAC
Source organism: Streptomyces sp. NPDC005963 (assembly GCF_040638655.1). Taxonomy (NCBI): domain Bacteria; kingdom Bacillati; phylum Actinomycetota; class Actinomycetes; order Kitasatosporales; family Streptomycetaceae; genus Streptomyces; species Streptomyces sp. NPDC005963. The sequence goes on from NZ_JBEXVD010000021.1 coordinate 14,127, forward strand.
CGCGAGGTTGTCGCCGTCCATCCCCGCGCCCCAGTAGCCGAGGTTGATGCCGAGTCGCATAACACTCCCTCTTACCGATCAGTAACTTCTCTGTTCCGGGGACTCTAGCGCCCGGAGGGACCATCCGTCAGGGGGGCGATCGGGCTGGTCGGCGACCACTCGGTTGTCCACAGGGTCTCTCGGTGTCGTCGCCCGGCCAGTAATCTCAGCGCTCATGGAGCAGAGGCATCTCGGCCGCACCGGCCTGCGCGTGTCCCGAATCGGTCTCGGCACCCTGACCTGGGGCCGGGACACCGACGAACACGACGCCGCCGACCAGTTGAAGGCGTTCTGGGAAGCCGGTGGGACGCTGGTGGACACCGCCGACGTGTACGGGGGCGGGGATGCGGAGTATCTGCTCGGGCAGTTGATCGAGCGGCTCGTGCCCCGGCGCGACCTCGTCATAGCCACCAAGGCGGGCAGCGTGCTCGACCCCGACCGCCGCTTCAACACCTCCCGCGGGCATCTGCTCGCCTCACTCGACGACTCCCTCGCCCGGCTCGGCACGGACTACGTCGATCTCTGGCAGGTCCACGCCTTCGATCCGCTGACCCCGCTGGACGAGACGTTGCAGGCCCTGGACATCGCCGTCAGCAGCGGTCGGGCGCGCTACGCGGGCGTATCCAACTTCTGCGGTTGGCAGTTGGCGAAGGCGGCGACCTGGCAACTCGCATCGCCCGGGCCGCGCACCCGGCTCGCCAGCACACAGATGGAGTACTCGCTCCTCCAGCGCGGGGTCGAGCGCGAGGTGTTGCCCGCGGCGCTCGACCTGGGCGTCGGCCTCCTGCCGTCGTCGCCGCTGGGCCGGGGCGTATTGACGGGGAAGTACCGCCACGGCACGCCGTCGGATTCGCGGGGCGCTTCCGAGGTCCTCGGCCCCTTCGTCGAGCCGTACCTCGACGAGACCGCGGACGGCATCGTGGAGGCCGTGCTCACCGCGGCGGACGGACTGGCGACCACGGCCCTACAGGTGGCACTCGCCTGGGTGCGGGACCGGCCGGGAGTGGTGGCCCCCATCGTCGGCGCGCGCAACGCGCAGCAACTCGTCGCAGCACTGTCAGTGGAGGCGCTTACGCTTCCTGACGAGATCCGACGGGCGCTCGACGACGTGTCGGCGCCCGTGCACCGCTATCCCGACCAGGACTGGAGCATGTTGTGACCGCGTCATCCCAGGAGCAGGGCCCCGGTCCCCATGCCGAGCCCACCGCCACCGACGCGCCCGCCCCGGAGCCGGCCGACGCATCCGACGCGCGAAGCGGTGACGAGTCGGCCCCCGAGCCCAAGGCCGCCGCCGAATCCACGGTCGACCCCGAGCCCGCGGCCACCGCTGCGGACGGCGCCCCCAGCGCGACCGAGCCGGGCGCCGGGAGCGGGGAGACCTCGGAGGCGGCGGCCGAACTGCTCGCCCAGCGGGAGCTGCGGGAGCGGATCGAACAGCGCAAGGCCGAGAAGGAAGGGCCCATCGCGAGCGGCGCCAAACTCAGCGGACAGGCGGCCGACCTGCTGGCCGCGGTGCGGGCGGTCGAGAGCGGGGAGTCCACGGGCCGGGCCTTCTTCCCCTCCCCCACGGACCGACCCGCCACGGATGGACCCGCCACGGCCGAGCCGGTGCGCGTCCGCGCCGGCCGGGCACCCGGGTCGACGCCGTCCGCATCGCCCCGCACCGCTCACACGAGTGCGCCCGAGACCGTTGCAGCGGTACGAGCCGTGCTCGGCGAGGGCGGTGCACCCGACGACCTCGCCGCGCAGGTGGCGGACGTACTCGGGGAGACGGCAGCGGTACTGCTCAGGGAGGACCCTTGGCAGTTGCTGACCGTGCCCGGAGTACTGCCCCAGCAGGCCGACGGATTCGCCCGAGCACTTCTCGGCGATGCGTGCGGCCCGGGGGACGAGCGCCGGACGGCAGCGCTGGTCGTCTGGCAGTTGGAGCGCTCCGCGCTGCGGGGGCACACCGCCCTGGAGTCCTCGACCCTGTGTGCGGCGCTGGCCGGGCACTCGGTGCCCGATCCACAGGAGGCCCTGCGGAGCGCCGCGGCCGACGGTGTGGTGCTGCTCTTCGACGGCTCGTCCGAGGACGGCACGCTCGAACACGACGAAACGACCGGTGGAACGACCGACGACGCAGCCGACGAGGGCGGCACCGGGAGTGCTGCCGAAGGCGTGCCGGCCGGCCCGGTGCTCTGGGGGCTGGACCGCTACGCACTGGCGGAGGAGAGCCTGGCGGACGGCCTGGCCCGCCTGGCCCGCGGGGACGCGGACGACCGTTGGGAAGCCGCACCGGGCGAGCTGGCCAGGGCGCTCGCCGTGAGCGGTCTTGTGGTCCACACCGGCGCCGAGGCGGCTCGGGACGAACCGGTCGCCCTGGCCGCCGCCGCAACCGCACAGGGGCTGCGCTGCGTCGTCGCGCTCCACAGCGAGTACGGCCGAGAGGCGCAGGGCGGCGCGGTCACCGTCGCCGGGCTGCTCTCCGGCGCCGAAGGCCCGGGGCGGGACGAGGACGGCGCACTGGCCCTGGACCTCCTGGTGGTGTTGGACGCCCCCCTGCTCGACGTGGAGACGGCGGCGGTCCTGGTGGAGTCGCTGCCGGACGGGAGCCGGCTGCTGCTCAGCGGCGACCCCGGCCAGTTGGGCTCGGCCGGTGCCGGGCGGGTCTTCGGAGACCTGCTGGCTGCTCGGGTGTGCCCCGCCGTCGCTTCCCGGACGCCGGACCCAGGCCCGCTCGGCGAACTGGTCTCCGGGATCGGTGCCGGAGAGCTCTGTTCCGTGGCAGCGCCCGACAAGGAGGTCGTCATCGTGCCCGTGCGGGATGCGGGCGAGGCCGTGCACCGCACGGTGCAGTTGGTCGCCGACTCCGTACCGCGCGCGATCGGGATCTCAACCGAACAGACCCAGGTCATCACGGTCGGCCACGGTGGTGCGGCCGGCACCAGAGTGTTGAACGCGGCACTGAAGCAGCGGCTGAATCCGGGGCCCGGCCGGTTCGGAGGCTTCGACCCGGGCGATCGGATCGCCTACGCGCCTGCGTTCGGCCGGACACTGCCGGGCACGGTCGTCTCGGCGGACGCCGAGGGTCTGCGCTTGGAGTGCGGGGGCACACGGGTGACGGTGCCCAAGGAGCGGGTCGACTCCGTCGTGCGCCACGGCTGGGCCATGACGGCCCATCAGGCGGCCGGGATGCGCTGGCCCGCTGCCGTGGTGGTACTGCCCAAGGACGCCGCCCCCGGATTGAGCCGACCCTGGGTGTACACGGCCTTCGGCCGGGCCGCACGCCATCTCTCCGTGGTCCACGGGGTGGACCAGGCACTGCCGCACGCGGTTGCGCAGATCCCCGCCCAGGACCGCACCACACGGCTGCGGCCCCTCCTCGAAGGGCTGCTCCAGCCGGAGGCCGCCGGACAGGTCGCGACCGGCTCGTAGCACCGAGGGGCACGGCAAAGGGTCCGATCCCGCTGTACGCGCACGGGATCGGACCCTCAGCGAAGAAGTGCAGCCGGTCAGATTCCGGCTTCGTCGAGGTCGTCGAGGTCCTCGCCCAGGTCGTCCTCGTCGAAGACCGCGCTGACGTCGAAGCGGATCACCACTCGCTGCGGGTCCGCCTGCTCGAAGGGGGTGCCCAGCCACTCGCCCGCCTCCGGCAGCTCGTCCAGGGCCGACACCCACAGGGTCGAGTCACCCTCTTCGAGCCCGAACTCCTTGTGCTGCGAAACGATCTCGTCCGGCTCGTACTCACCGAAGAGCACGCCCAGCGCCGCATGGACGCTGCCGGCCGCGGACCGGCCGTCCCGGGTCGGATCGTCCTCGGGATCGGCCGCGGTGATGCGCTGCGCCTGTGCGAGCAGCCGCTGGGGCTCCACCACCGCGTAGTCGCGGCGGATCAGCACACTGAGGGCGTTGGGTTCGTCCGGGCCCGTGTACGGCGGCAGTGACTCGTCGGCCCCGGGGATCTCGAAGGGTGTCACCTCGTCGTAGCGGTCGTAGAGGCGCTCGTCGTACGTCTCCGCCGCCACGGCCAGGGCGTTGAACGCGTCATAGACGGCCGGGTCGTCGTCTCCCGTGCGGTTCTCGACCGCCGCGAGGTGACGGTCCAGTGCGGCTTTGACGGCCTCGGCGGCGGCACGTACCTCGGCAGCTGTGGGCTGCGCAGCATCAGACATAGTGCAGACGCTATCCGTACCGGGCCCGTGCCCGCACAATAGATGCGATGCCGGAATACGAATTTGTCGATGTGTATGTCCCGCGCGGGGTCTCCCGACAGGAGGCGACCCGCCTGCTGACCGACCATGCCGAGTACGCACACTGGGAGTTGGACCGACTCACCCTGCACCGCGACGGCAGCCGGAGGGTGCGGTTGCGTCGCCGTATCATCCGCCAGGTGCGCGCCACCTGGTGATCAGCGCATCAGTACGGAGCAGGCCCGGCCAGCCCTGAGCCCGCTCCGCTCCACCGTCTCCATCGCTGCGCGTGCCCGGCTGCCCTCGCGGTTCGCTGCGGCTCCGCGCGGCGGCCGGGATGACTGCCGCGCGGGCCGGAGGTACGGGGCCCGCGCACAGGGCTTGTTTCCGTCGGTTCGGCGTGGCGGGGCAACGGCACTCCCCCGCGGTCTTCGCCAGGGCTGACGTCCCTCGGTGCATTGACCCGCAGGGTTTTCGCCGTGTCGCCGTGCGCTCGACGGTCACGACAGCCGGACCCGTACGGGGACTGACCCCGCCGGACGTTCCCTAAGCGGCGCGGGTGCGGCGGTAGAGCACCGCTCCGGCCAGCAGCATGGCGGCGCCGGCCGGGACGACCACTCCCAGGGTGCTCACGCCGGTCTCCGCCAAAGTGCCGGAGTCGTCGTTGTCCGCGAGGGAGTGCGTCGTGGAACGGTCGGTCCACTCCCTGGGCGCCTCGGGCTTGACCGGGGCGCCGGGGTTACCCGGGTTGCTCGGGGTCACGGGGCGGGGCTCGGCGGGCTTCGTGGGGGTGCCGGGGCGCGGATCGACGGGCCGCGGCGTGCTCGGCGTACCCGGTGTGCTCGGTGTACCGGGCTGCTGCGGATTGCCCGGCCGGCTCACGGACGAGGCATTGGTGCAGTCGTTGCCGAAGGTCGGGTTGAGGGCGCTGACCACGTTCACGGAGTTGCCGCAGACGTTGACCGGCACGTCGACCGGGGCCTGGACGTTGTTCCCCGAGAGCACGCCGGGAGAGTTGCTGGTGCCACCGCTGGCCACCGCACCGCCGCCGGTGATCGGGGCACCGCCCGGCTGTGCACCACCCGGCTGTGCACCGCCTGCTGGGGAGCCGCTGACGGGCCCGGGGCGGCCCTGGGACGAAGAGTCGTTGCGGCACGTGTTGCCGAAGGTCGGATTGAGGATGCCGACCGCGTTCACGGAGTTCCCACATGCATTGACGGGAACGTTCACGGGCACCTGGACCGAGTTCCCGGAGGCGACGCCCGGGGAGTTGGACGCTCCCCCGAAAGCCCCGGAGTCCGCGTGCGCGTATCCGCCGAGCGCCATGGCGCTGCCTGCGGCGGCCATGGTGATCAGGCCCTTGCGCGTGACCTGTCGCATAGGTTGTTTCCTTGCCTTTTCGTGGTCTGCCTCCGGGCCCGTCGCCCGAAAGCGGAAAGCCCGGGCGGTCGCGGAGCGCATGGCGAGCACTCCGGGACCGCCCGGGTTCAAACCCAGACCCTGAGGGGCCGGTTCAGCACATCACGAGTTGATGCAGGTGTTGCCGAAGGCGGGGTTGAGCAGCCCGATCACGGAGATCGTGTTGCCGCACACATTGACCGGAACGTGGACGGGAACCTGAATGACGTTGCCCGAGATCACGCCGGGGGAACCGACCGCGGCACCCTGAGCGCCGGCGTCGGCCATCGCCACACCAGCACCCGCGAGAACCAGGCCGCCGGTGGCAGCCGCAGCAGCGACGATCTTCTTGATCATTATTCCTCCTCGTTGGCAATGCGGTCCCAGCCGCGGACCGCATCACCTGTAACGAGGGGGGACGGGTGGGGCTACCAGCCGTCGTGCCCTTTCACTCTTCTCAGTCAGTCACGCACACATTGACGATTATGGGGGTGTCGTTTCAGCAGACCGCCCGGCCGGGGCACATCCCCGACCGGGCGGTCTGCCCCGGCGCTGGCCGGCGTCGATAGATCGGACACGGCCCCAAGTCGATGAACCGGTGCTGGCTCGAACCGGTGCTAGCTCGCGTCGATGAAGCGGTCGAGCACCCGCACCCCGAAGGTGAGGCCGTCGACCGGAACCCTCTCGTCCACGCCGTGGAACATCCCCGCGAAGTCCAGCTCCGGGGGGAGCTTCAGCGGTGCGAAGCCGAAGCAGCGGATGCCGAGGTCGTCGAAGGACTTGGCGTCCGTACCGCCGGAGAGCATGTACGGGACCGCCCGGGCGATCGGGTCCTCGGCCCTGAGCGCCGACTGGATCGCGTCGACGAGGTCACCGTCGAAGCCGGTCTCCAGTGCCTTGTCACCGTGGACGTCCTCCCGCTTGACGCGCGGGCCGAGCAGTCGGTCGAGGTCGGCGAGGAACTCCTCCTCGTACCCCGGCAGAAACCTGCCGTCGACGTGGGCGGTCGCCTGGCCGGGGATGACGTTCACCTTGTACCCGGCGCCGAGCATGGTGGGGGCGGCGGAATTGCGCAGAGTCGCGCCCACCATCTTGGCGATGCCGCCGAGCTTGGCGAGGGTGGCGTCCATGTCCTCGGGGTCGAGCGGGGTGCCGAGGGCGTCGGACAGCTCGTCCAGGAAGGACCGTACGGTCTTGGTCATGCGGACGGGCCACTTGTGGCGGCCCACACGGCCCACGGCCTCGCACAGTTCGGTGATGGCGTTGTCGTTGTTGGTCATGGAACCGTGGCCCGCCGTGCCGTCCACGGTCAGCCGCATCCAGTGCATTCCCTTCTGGGCCGTCTCCACCAGATACAGCCGCAGCTGTTCGTTGACGGTGAAGGAGAAGCCTCCTACCTCGCCGATCGCCTCGGTGACGCCTTCGAAGAGGTCCGGGTGCTTGTCGACGAGGTAGCGCGCTCCATAGGTCCCGCCGGCCTCCTCGTCGGCGAGGAAGGCCAGCACGATGTCACGCGGGGGCTTGCGTCCGGTGCGCAACCGGTCGCGCACCACGGCGAGCGTCATCGCGTCCATGTCCTTCATGTCGACGGCGCCGCGCCCCCAGACGCAACCGTCCGCGATCTCTCCCGAGAACGGGTGGTGGGTCCAGTCGTCGGCGTTCGCCGGTACGACGTCGGTGTGGCCGTGGATGAGCAGCGCGGGCCTGGAAGGGTCCTCGCCCTCGATCCGGGCGACGGTGGAAGCGCGCCCCGGATGGGATTCGAAGATCTTCGGTTCGAGCCCCACCTCGGCGAGCTTCTCCGCGATGTACTCGGCGGCGGCGCGCTCGCCGGGGCCCGAGTGGTCCCCGTAGTTGCTGGTGTCGATCCGGATCAGCTCACGGCAGAGGTCGACGACCTCGTCCTGGCCCGAGACGGCACGGGCCGCCGACTTGCTCACGGACTCGCTCACGCTGATTCCTCCCGCTCTCGCTGCTGGTGGTTCCTGCCCATCCTCCCGCGACGGATCGCGGTCCCCAAGGGTCGCACCCCCGGCGGTGGGGCGGCGCCGAACGACCGGCGTCCACGGCCTCGAACGGGGTGCCCGTCCGGGCCTTCGCTGCGGGCGACTGGGCGTGATCGAGCACGCCGAATGTTTGCTATGGTTTTCCACGTCGCAGCGGCCACGGGCCACGCGACAGACACCTGGTCCGGGTGGCGGAATGGCAGACGCGCTAGCTTGAGGTGCTAGTGCCCTTTATCGGGCGTGGGGGTTCAAGTCCCCCCTCGGACACTCATGAGAACCCCAGTTGATCTGGGGTTCTTCTGTTGTGTGCGTCGATTGACGGCTCGGTCCCCGGGAACGGGCCCGACGCGTTTCCGGTCGGCCGCGCTGCGGGATCACCAAAAACCACAGTGGGGAATCGGATCGTTCTCCGTCGTCGCACGGGCGGGCGGCGGTCTGCCGGCGGACGCATACAGTCTCGGGGTGAGACGGAGAAAAGCGCCCCCGCCCGCACCGCTGCCCCAGCGGGAGGGTATCGACCCCGTACGGGTCCGGTTGCCCGCGGATCCCGAGGGCGCGTGGGCGACGGTGCTGGACCACTTCCTGGCGCGGTACGCCCGGGCGATCGGGCACGAGCGGGTGCGGGCGCTCTTCGATGAGGGGCGGATCGTCGGTGTCGACGGACCCGTCACGGCCGGCGAGGCGTACGTCCCCGGTCGGTACCTCTGGTTCCACCGACACTTTGCCGCCGAGGAGCGGGTGCCCTTCGAGATCACGGTCGTCCACCGGGACGAACGGCTGTTGATCGTCGACAAACCACACTTTCTCGCCACCACCCCGCGGGGCGTGCACATCACCGAGACGGCGGTGGCGCGGCTGCGGCGGGATCTGGGGCTGCCCCTGCTCCAGCCCGCGCACCGATTGGACCGGCTGACCGCGGGGCTGGTGCTCTTCGTCGTACGGCCGGAGGACCGTGGCGCGTACCAGACGATGTTCCGCGATCGGCGGGTGCGCAAGGAGTACGAGGCGCTGGCTCCCCACGACCCGCGGCGGGTGCTGCCCACGACCGTGCGCAGTCGGATCGTCAAGGAACCGGGAGTGCTCGCCGCCCATGAGGTGGACGGCGAGCCGAACAGTGAGACCCGGATCGAGTTGGTGGAGCACCGCGGAGGGGTGGGCCGGTACCGGCTGCTGCCGACCACCGGTCGCACCCATCAACTGCGGGTCCATATGAACGGCATCGGGCTGCCCCTGCTGAACGATCCCCTGTATCCCACCGTCCGGATGCAGGAGCCCGACGCACCCGACGCCTACGACCGCCCCCTCCAGCTCCTGGCGAAGGTGCTGGAGTTCTCCGATCCGGTGACCGGTGGGGCGCGTCGTTTCGAGAGTGGGCTACGACTGGCTCAGTGGCCCCGGTGAATCCACTCCGCGAGATGCGGTGACTCGTCCGCGACGGTGGTGGAGTCGCCGTGCCCGGTGCGTACGGCGGTTCCCCCGGGCAGGGAGAGGAGCCGCTCCCGGATGGAGTCGATGATCGTCGGGAAGTGGGAGAACGAGCGCCCGGTGGCTCCGGGCCCCCCTTGGAAGAGGGTGTCGCCGGTGAAGACCGTTTCCAGGGAGGGGGCGTACAGGCAGACCGCGCCAGGGGCGTGCCCCGGGGTGTGGAGCACGGTCAACTCGACCCCGGCCACGGTGAGTACCTGACCGTCCGACAACTCGCCGTCCGGAGCGCGGTCAGGGTGGGTCTGCTTCCACAGCGGAAGGTCGTCGGGGTGCAACAGGATCGGCGCACCGGTGGCGGCGGCGAGCGCGGGTGCGGCGTCGACGTGGTCGTTGTGGGCGTGGGTGCACACGATCGCGCGGAGGGTACGGCCGTTGAGTGCGGCCTGGATGGCGGCGGCGTCATGGGCTGCGTCGATGACGATGGCCTCGGTGTCGTCGCCGACGATCCACACGTTGTTCTCGACGTCCCAGGTGCCCCCGTCGAGGGAGAAGGTGCCGGCCGTGACGAGGTGGTCGATGCGGGCGGTTCCGGCGGCCATCAGAACACCACCACCGAACGCAGGACGTCACCCTCGTGCATCCGGTCGAACGCGGCTTCCACATCGCCGAGCCCGATGGTCTCGGTGACGAAGGCGCCGAGGTCGATCCTGCCCTGCTGGTGGAGGTCGATCAGCATCGGGAAGTCCCGGGAGGGCAGGCAGTCTCCGTACCAGGACGACTTCAGCGAGCCGCCGCGGCCGAAGACGTCGATCAGCGGCAGTTCGAGCTTCATGTCGGGGGTGGGGACGCCGACGAGGACGACCGTGCCCGCCAGATCGCGTGCGTAGAAGGCCTGTTGGTAGGTCTCGGGGCGGCCGACGGCTTCGATGACCACGTCCGCGCCGTTGCCGTCCGTCAGTCCGCGGATCGCCTCGACGGGGTCCGTGGTGCGGGAGTTGACGGTGTGGGTGGCGCCCATGGTCCGGGCGGTCTCCAGCTTGCGGTCGTCGATGTCAACGGCGATGATCCGGGCCGCTCCGGCGAGCCGGGCGCCCACGATCGCCGCGTCGCCCACTCCGCCGCAGCCGATCACGGCGACCGAGTCGCCGCGCCCCACTTCACCGGTGTTGATCGCCGCGCCGATGCCGGCCATGACGCCGCAGCCGAGGAGGCCGGCCACGGATGCGGAGACCTCGGGGTCGACCTTGGTGCACTGCCCCGCCGCGACCAGGGTCTTCTCGGCGAAGGCGCCGATCCCGAGCGCGGGTGAGAGCTCGGTGCCGTCGAGGAGGGTCATCTTCTGACGGGCGTTGTGGGTGTCGAAGCAGTACCAGGGACGGCCCCGCAGACAGGAACGACACCGTCCGCAGACGGCGCGCCAGTTGAGGACGACGAAGTCGCCGGGGGAGACGTCGGTGACGTCCGGGCCGACCGACTCGACGACACCGGCCGCCTCGTGGCCGAGGAGGAACGGGAAGTCGTCGTTGATCCCGCCCTGCTTGTAGTGGAGGTCGGTGTGGCAGACGCCGCACGCCTGCACCTTCACCACGGCCTCGCCCGGGCCCGGGTCGGGGACGACGATCGTCTCCACCCGCACCGGCTCGTTCTTGCCCGGCGCAATCACGCCCAACACCTGCTGCGACATCAAAGACCTGCCTTTCTTCACGCGTCGACAGGCCACCCTACGGCCCGTCACGGCGGCGCGCCGCGATGGCTCGTATGCACGTTACACACTGGGCCATACGGGTGTTATATCGGCCAGATTGTCCGGAAGGGGCAACTCCGCCAGACCAGGACAAGTCTTGGTGTGCGGAACCGACCGCACCACCTCAGCACACACAACACACGGGCCTACGGGGGAACGTATGACCGAAGTGACCGAGACCGTAAAGGCAACACAGCCGACGCAACCGGCACGGCCCGCGCGGGCCGTACCGGACGCCATCGGCCCGGAGGGCACCGGGCCGCACCTGACGGGTGTCCCCGCCATCACCGAGAGCACCATCGAACGGGCCACGGCCCAGGGCAGCCGGGAGCTGACGCCCTATCTGGACCCGATGCCGGTGCCCCCGGTGTTGCGTCCTGACGAGCCGGACGTCCGCCGCGAGATCGAGATCGCACTGCGTCCCACCTGGGTGCGGATGCACTCCCAACTGCCGCCGACCCTGATGTGGGGTTACGAGGGAAGCGTGCCGGGGCCGACCATCGAGGTGCGGCGCGGCCAGCGCATCCGCATCGCCTGGACCAACCGCATCCCCCTGGGCAGCGAGTTCCCGGTGACCGCAGTGGAGGTGGGGCCCACACGTCCGGGGCAGCCGCTCCCCCACAACCGTCCGGGGCGCGAGGGGGTGGAACCCAGCAAGGACGTCGCAGCACTGCCGGCCTGGTCGGTGACGCATCTGCACGGCGCACAGACGGGCGGCGGCAACGACGGCTGGGCCGACAACGCCGTCGGGTTCGGTGACGCCCAACTGTCGGAGTACCCGAACGACCACGCCGCAGCACAGTGGTGGTACCACGACCATGCGATGAACATCACCCGCTGGAACGTCTACGCCGGCCTGGTCGGCACCTATCTGATCAGGGACGACGAGGAGGAGGCTTTGGGGTTGCCGTCCGGAGAGCGGGAACTGCCCCTGATCCTCGCCGACCGCAACATCGACACCGACTCCGACGGGCGGCTCAACGGACGGCTGCTCCACAAGACCTCGATCCTGGTGGCCAAGCACCCGGAGACGGGGAAGCCGGTGACGCTGCCGTTCGTGGGCCCGTACTCCACGGTGAACGGGGTGATCTGGCCGCATCTGGACGTCGATGCCGACTGGTACCGGTTCCGGCTCGTGAACGCATCGAACGCACGCGTCTACAACCTGGTGCTGGTCGACGAGGACGGCGACCCGGTGCCGGGAGTGGTGCACCAGATCGGGAGCGACGGAGGGTTGCTGCCCCGGCCGGTGACCCATGACTTCGTCGACGGCGCACCCCTGGTCGCGGCGCCCGCCGAGCGGTTCGACCTGCTGATCGACTTCCGCAAGCTGGCGGGCCGCAGGGTGCGGCTGGTCAACAAGGGACGCAATCAGCCCCCCGGGGTGCCGGACCTCGCGGACAGCATTCCCCATCCGCAGGTGATGGAGTTCCGGGTGGACAAGTGCGAGCGGCCGAGGCGGTTCTCGCTGCCCTCGGTGGTCTCGGGCTCGTTCCGCCGGTTCGACCACGACCACGTCGACCACGGCCATCGGCTGATCGTGCTGACCCCGCCGGCGACGGTCGGCGGCGGCGGGCATCCCGAGATCTGGGAGATGGCGGAGCTCAAGGATGTGGAGGCAGCCGCGATCAGGGTGCCGACGGAGGGCATCGTCCAGGTGCGCGGGTCGGACGGAAAGTTGAAGACCTATCGCCGCACTTCGCGCACCTTCAACGACGGGCTCGGGTTCACCATCGGCGAGGGCAGCTATGAGCAGTGGTCCTTCCTCAACCTGAGTGCCGTGGTGCATCCCATGCACATCCATCTGGCGGACTTCCAGGTGCTCGCCCGGGAGGCGTACGACGTCACGGGCTTCGATCCGGTCCTCGGCGGGACCCGTAGCCCCATCACGTTCGATCCGGGCCGTCCGCTGGCGGTGCCGGCCAACGAGCAGGGTTGGAAGGACGTCTTCCGGGTGACGGCGGCGGAGTCGGTGAAGGTGATGGGGCACTTCGACGGGGCGTACGGGCGCTTCATGTACCACTGCCACCTGTTGGAGCACGAGGACATGGGGATGATGCGGCCCTTCGTGGTGATGCCGCCGGAGGCGCTGAAGTTCGACCACGGCGCGGGGCACGGCGGCCACCACTCCTGAGCGGTGGCCCGGCTCCTCAACCGGTCGTACCGATGCAGACCAAGGGCCCCGCGGACGATCCGCGGGGCCCTTGGTCCTGTCTCCGACCCCCTGCCGGGGCCGTGGCTCACCCGGACGGATCGGGGGCGAGTACGTCCAACTCGGCCAGCGCGCCCACGGCGATCTGCCGGGTGATCTCCTCGGCCCGGGCCGCGTCGCCGGCGCGGACCGCCTCGGCGACCTGGACGTGCAGTGTGACCGCCGCCGGATCCGGGTCGTCGAACATCACCTGGTGGTGTGTGCGCCCGGTCAGCACCTCGGCCACCACATCGCCGAGCCGCGCGAACATCTCGTTGCCGGAGGCGTTGAGGACCACCCGGTGGAAGGCGATGTCGTGCTTGAGGTACCCGTCGAGTTGGTGCCCGCGCGAGGTCGCGACCATGCCCAGTGCACAGGCGGTGAGCTCGGCGCACTGTTCGGGAGTGGCATGGCGCGCCGCCAGCCCTGCGGCCACCGGCTCGATGGCCGAGCGCAGCACGGTCAGGGAACGCAGTTGCCGCGGACGGTCGACACCGGCCAGTCGCCAGCGGATGACGCGCGGGTCGTAGACGTTCCACTCCTCGATGGAGCGGACGGTGACCCCGACCCGACGCCGTGACTCCACCAGGCTCATCGACTCCAGTACGCGGATGACCTCGCGGACGACGGTGCGCGAGACGTCGAAGCGCTGGGCGATCTCATCGGTGCGCAGCACGCTCCCCTGCGGATACTCACCGGCCGTGATGGCCAGGCCGAGGGTGTCGAGTACGTGCGTGTGCAGGCCCTGGCCCGCCGAGGCCGTCTGGCCCGCTGTGGTCATGGGGCAAGCGTACGTGGCGCCCCTCACGTAGAAAAAGTATGACGTTTAGATCTCGACCTCTTGAATAAGTCGTACAAAATAGGTTTCAGTAGCGCGACGGACAGATGTCGACACCGGCGTCGACTGAAGACAGCGAGGCATGAGATGACCACCCCCCACGTCGTCGTGGTGATGGGCGTCGCAGGAACCGGCAAGACCACCATCGGTCCCCTGCTCGCCGATGCGCTGGGCGTTCCCTACGCCGAGGGCGACGACTTCCACCCCGCGGCGAACATCGCCAAGATGTCGGCCGGCGTGCCGCTGGACGACGCCGACCGCTGGCCCTGGCTCGACGCGATCGGAACCTGGTCCCACGGCCGGGCGGGGCTCGGCGGAGTGGTCTCCAGCTCCGCGCTCAAGCGGGCCTACCGGGACCGGCTGAGGGCGGCTGCGCCCCACGCCGTCTTCCTCCATCTGACCGGCGACCGGACGCTCATCGAACAGCGGATGGCCGAGCGCAAGGGTCACTTCATGCCGACCAGGCTCCTCGACTCCCAGTTCGCCACCCTCCAGGCGTTGGAGGGCGACGAACGCGGTGTCTCCGTCGATGTGTCCGGCACCCCCGAGGACATCACCGCCCGGGCGGTCGCCGAACTGCTTCGGCTGGACGCCTGACCGCACCACCGCCCGTACCGCTCCCTCCCCCCTTACCCGTCCTTACCCGTGCATCCTGCCCCCTTCTGTGAGGAACCACCGTGACCGGTCTCAGTGTCGAGATGCTGGCAGCGGACGCCACAGCGCCGATCACCTCGGCGGGCAACGCCCAGCTCGGCATCGCCGTCCTGACGGGCATCGCCGTCATCGTCCTGCTCATCACCAAGTTCAAGCTCCACGCCTTCTTGGCGCTGACCATCGGTTCGCTGACGCTCGGCGCCCTCGCCGGGGCGCCCCTCGGCAAGGCGATCGAGTCCTTCTCCAAGGGCCTGGGCGCGACGGTCGCCGGTGTGGGCGTGCTCATCGCGCTGGGCGCGATCCTCGGGAAGCTGCTCGCCGACTCCGGCGGCGGTGACCAGATCGTCGACACGATCCTCGCCAAGGCCAACGGGCGCACCATGCCCTGGGCCATGGTGCTGATCGCGTCCGTGATCGGACTGCCCCTCTTCTTCGAGGTCGGCATCGTCCTGCTGATCCCGGTCGTCCTGATGGTCGCCAAGCGCGGCAACTACTCCCTGATGCGGATCGGCATCCCCGCCCTGGCCGGTCTGTCGGTGATGCACGGGCTGATTCCGCCGCACCCCGGTCCGCTGGTCGCGATCGACGCGCTCGACGCCAACCTCGGTGTGACCCTGGCGCTCGGTGTGCTCGTCTCCATCCCCACCGTGATCATCGCCGGTCCGATCTTCTCCAAGTACGCGGCCCGCTGGGTGGACATCCCGGCGCCCGAGAAGATGATCCCGGCGCGCCCCTCGGAGGATCTGGACAAGCGTCCCGGTTTCGGTGCGACGGTGTTCACGGTGCTGCTGCCCGTCGTGCTGATGCTGGCCAACGCGCTCGTCGAGATCGTCGTGGACAACCCGGAGAACCCGGTCCAGAAGGTCACCGAGGTCATCGGTTCGCCGCTGATCGCCCTGCTCGCCGCCGTCCTCGTCGGTCTGTTCACGCTGGGCCGCGCTGCCGGGTTCACCAAGGACCGGATGGCGTCGACGGTGGAGAAGTCGCTCGCCCCGATCGCCGGCGTCCTGATGATCGTCGGTGCCGGCGGCGGCTTCAAGCAGACCCTGATCGACGTCGGTGTGGGCCAGATGATCCTGGACTTCTCCAAGGACTGGTCGATACCCACGCTGCTGCTGGCCTGGCTGATCGCGGTGGCGATCCGGCTGGCGACGGGTTCTGCGACGGTGGCCACGATCTCCGCCGCCGGTCTGGTGGCCCCGCTGGCGGCCGGGATGTCCACGAGCGAGTCGGCGCTGTTGGTCCTGGCGATCGGCTGCGGTTCGCTCTTCTTCAGCCATGTGAACGACGCCGGGTTCTGGCTGGTGAAGGAGTACTTCGGCATGACCGTGGGTCAGACGATCAAGACCTGGTCGGTGATGGAGACCATCATCTCGGTGGTCGGCATCGTCTTCGTCCTGCTGCTCTCGCTGGTGTTGTGACACCCGGCTGACGTGGCACGGGCCCCTCGCCCCCTTCAGGGAGAGGGGCCCGTTCTCGTTCGTCCGGAGACCGGATCCGTACCGGCCTCAGTCCACGGACCGTGCGGCGGCCCGCCCCGCCGACCGGCCCGACAGGATGCAGCCGCCGAGGAAGGTGCCCTCCAGCGCGCGGTAGCCGTGCATCCCCCCGCCGCCGAATCCGGCCGCCTCACCCGCGGCATACAGTCCCGCGAGCACGTTCCCCCGGCCGTCGAGCACCCGCGATGACAGGTCCGTCTCCAGACCGCCGAGGGACTTGCGGGTGAGGACGCTCAGTCGTACGGCGATGAGCGGCCCTGACCGGGAGTCGAGGATGCGGTGGGGGGCGGCCGTGCGGATGAGTTTGTCGCCCAGATAGCGGCGTGCGCCCCGGATGGCCATGACCTGGAGGTCCTTGGTGAAGGGGTTGGTGATCTCCCGGTCGCGGGCCGTGATCTCCCGGCGGAGTTCCTCCTCGTCGATCAGCGGTTCGTCCGTCAGGGCGTTCATCCCCCGTACCAGGGCGGGAAGGTCGTCCTCGACGACAAAGTCGACGCCGTGGTCCATGAACGCCTGCACGGGTCCCGGTACGGAGACCCTCGCCCGGTTCAGGACCCCCCGGATCGACTTGCCGGTCAGATCGGGATTCTGTTCCGACCCGGAGAGCGCGAACTCCTTTCCGATGGTCTTCCGGTCGAGGACGAACCAGGTGTGGTCGTGGCCCGAACGCATGAGGTGTTCCAGGGTGCCGAGGGTGTCGAAGCCCGGGAAGAGGGGAACGGGCAGCCGGCGGCCCCGGGCGTCGAGCCAGAGCGACGAGGGGCCGGGGAGGATCCGGATGCCGTGCCGGGCCCAGACCGGATCCCAGTTCTCGATGCCCTCGGTGTAGTGCCACATCCGGTCGCCGTTGATGTGACGGGCGCCGGCCCGTTCGGCGATGCCGAGCATCAGTCCGTCGACGTGCGCGGGGACACCGCACAGCATCCGTGCGGGCGGCGCGCCGAGCCGGCCGGGCCACTGGGCGCGGACCAGGTCGTGATTGCCTCCGATGCCACCGCTGGTGATGACGACCGCCTGCGCCCGGAGCTCGAAGGCACCCGCGACCTCACGGGAGGAGGCGGTGCCGCGCGGTGCGTCGGACGGTTCCAGGACTTCACCGCTGACGGTGTCCAGGGTGCCGCCGGTGTGACGGAGACCGGTGACGCGATGGCGGAACCGCAACTCGACCAGGCCGCGGTCGACTCCTTCGCGCACCCGCCGTTCGAAGGGGGCGAGGATGCCGGGACCGGTCCCCCAGGTGATGTGGAAGCGGGGTACCGAGTTGCCGTGGCCGCGGGCGTCGTAGCCGCCGCGCTCGGCCCAGCCGACGACGGGGAAGAACCGGATGCCCCGGGCGTGCAGCCAGGCGCGCTTCTCCCCGGAGGCGAAGTCGACGTACGCCTCGGCCCATCGGCGCGGCCAGTGGTCTTCCGGGCGGTCGAAGCCTGCGGTGCCCAGCCAGTCCTGGAGCGCGAGGTCCCGACCGTCCTTGACCCGCATCCGGCGTTGCTCGGGCGAGTCGACCAGGAAGAGTCCGCCGAACGACCAGTGCGCCTGACCGCCGAGCGACTGCTCGGGCTCCTGGTCGAGCACGATGACCTTGCGCCCTGCGGCCACGAGTTCGGCGGTGGCGACCAGTCCCGCGAGCCCCGCCCCGATCACGATCACATCAGCGTCGTACGCCATGGTTTCCGTCCTTCGTGGGCAGGGTGCGGCGGTTGGACTCCCGATCTTCGGTACGGGCCGGTAACCGCGTCAACAGCACTGGACGCCGGGACCGCACGGGGGTACGAGGGGTGCCCCGACCGAGACGGTGGTTGTATGGTGCACATGAATCCTGGTGATGAGGTGTTGGACGTCGTCGACGAGCGGGACCAGGTCATCGGCCAGGCCAAGCGCAGCGAGGTGTACGCCCGCGGGCTGCGCCACCGCTGCGTCTTCGTCCTGGCCACCGACGCCCGGGGCAGGATCTTCGTCCACCGCCGCACGGCGACCAAGCTGGTCTTCCCCTCCCTCCACGACATGTTCGTCGGCGGGGTCGTGGGAGCCGGCGAGGGCTACGACGAAGCCGCCCTGCGGGAGGCGCGCGAGGAACTGGGCGCGGTCGATCTCCCCCGACCCGAACCCCTGTTCCGCTTCCTCTACGAGGGAGAGGGCCAGAGTTGGTGGTCGGCGGTCTACGAGGTGCGCTGCGAGGGCCCGGTGAATCCGCAGGCCGAAGAAGTGGCCTGGCACTCCTTCCTCACCGAGGACGAGTTGGAGCGAAGGCTCGACGACTGGGATTGGGTACCCGACGGCTCGTTTGCGTATCAACGACTGAAGGCCCACCGAGGACGAGCGCGATGAGGCCCTGTCCGATGAGAGGTGCGGTCCAGTGAGCGACTTCGTGCGGAGCCTGCGGCTCTGGTTCGTCCCCCAACGGGTGCGGGACGAGGGCGAAACCCCGGACTACCGCTTCTCGCTCGCCAACGAGCGCACCTTCCTGGCCTGGTTGCGCACGGCACTCGCGCTGATCGGCGGCGGCTTCGCCGTGGACCAGTTCCTGCCCGACCTTCAGTGGGGCGTACGGGCCGGGCTGGCCTTCGGACTGTTGGGGGCGGGCGTGTTGTGTGCGCTGCGCGCGGTCAACCACTGGGTGCGCTGCGAGCGGGCGATGCGGCGCGGCGAGGACCTCCCGGTGTCGCGCTTTCCCGCGCTGGTGAGCCTGGTGATCGCCACGGTCGCGGTGGCGATGATCGTCGTGGTGTCCCTGGGGTGGGAGGGCGGGCAGTGAAGCCGCCCGGCCGTGAGGGTGCCCAGTCGCCGCCTCCCGATGGGGGCCGACCGTGGGGCGAGGCCCGGGACCCGGGGCTGCAACCGGAGCGCACCCGGCTCGCCTGGCGCAGGACGACGCTGGCGTGCACCGTGGCAGCCGTGCTCGCCGGACGGCAGGTGGCGAGCAGCGAGCACGGTGGGCTGGATGCCGTGGGAACGGTCGTGGTGGCGCTGAGCGTGCTGATCTGGTTGGTGTTCCTCCGGGCTGCCCATATGCGGATAAGCGTGTTGGGAAGAAGTGCCCATCCCCCGCCCCTGACGACCGGGGTGGCCCTGTTGGCCGTCGGATGCACGGTGGCCCTGGCGGCCTTCGCCAGCACGATGGTCCTGTGAGGGGATCGCTCCGGGCGCGGACCGTTCTTCGCGAACTAACCTGGAAGTGAACACAACGGAAGTGAACACCCCGGCAGAAAGAACCTAGGCAAGGGTGAGGGTCATGGCCGTACTCCACCAGCAGCACCCCGCGCACGAGCACACGCACGGACCGGCGTGCGGCCATCCGGGAGTCCTCCACGGCGATCACATCGACTACGCCCACGAGGGCCATCTCCACCGGAAGCACTCGGACCACTGGGACGAGTGCGAGCCGGGTGAGCACGTCTCACACAGCGGGCACGTCCATGAACACGGCTCGGGTTGTGGACATCCGGCCGTGGAACACGGCGATCACGTCGACTACCTCCACGACGGACACCGCCATGCCGCCCATGACGGGCACTGGGACGACCACTGAGTCGTCCAGGCCAGGCAGCAGTCGCCGCACCGACAGTTCGGTGAGGTGCTCGACCATCTGATGGGGCACGGCTCGGGCCGGCTCGTTCCCTGTGGGGCCCCAGAGCGCTAGCGTGCGTGAGCATGACAGGCATCGGCTGGGAAGGGACCTCATGAGGCTGACCAGAAGAGGACTGCTGGCCGCGGGCGGAGCGGCGGGCGCCCTGGCCGCCGCCGGCACCGGCACACCCGCAGCCGCGCACGCACTGGACCGCCGGCGTCTGCGCACCGGATTCGACCGGCTCGCCTCCGACGGGTTCGCCCTGCTGTCCGGGCAGCGGGTGGGCGTGGTCACCAATCCGACCGGCGTCACCTCCGATGTCCGGCACATCGTGGACGTGATGCACGGTGATGACCGCATCGATCTGATCGCGGTCTTCGGCCCCGAGCACGGCTTTCGAGGGACTGCCCAGGCGGGGGGCTCCGAAGGCCGCTACGACGACCCGGCGACCGGTCTGCCCGTCTACGACACCTACCAACTCAGCGGGCAGCGACTGGCGGACGTCTTCACCACATCGGGCGTGGACACCGTCGTCTTCGACATCCAGGACGCGGGTGCCCGCTTCTACACCTACATCTGGACCCTGTACGACTGCATGCAGTCGGCGGCCCTCGCGGGGAAACGATTCGTCGTGCTCGACCGGCCGAATCCGGTGAGCGGTAGGGCCGCACTTGGTCCGGTGCTGGAACCCGCTTTCGCCTCGTTCGTCGGACGCCAACGGATCGCCCAGGCGCACGGGATGACCGTGGCCGAGTTGGCCCTGCTCTTCAACGGCGAATTCCTCCGGGGCGATCCGGTGGACCTCGGGATCGTCCGCATGTCCGGCTGGCGGAGGTCGGACCACTTCGGGGACACCGGACTGCCCTGGGTGCCGCCGAGCCCCAACATGCCGACCCCGGACACCGCACTGGTCTACTCGGGAACCTGCCTCTTCGAAGGCACCAGCCTGTCGGAGGGCCGTGGTACGACCCGTCCGTTCGAACTGCTCGGCGCCCCGGGGGTCGATCGCCGCTGGGCGCAGGCCGCGCAGTCGCTGGACCTCGCCGGGGTGCACTTCCGCGAGGCGTACTTCACCCCCACGTTCAACAAGCACGTCGGCAAGACCTGCGGCGGGCTGCAACTGCACGTCCACGACCGGGACGCCTTCGATCCGGTGCGCACCGGCATCGCCCTCCTGGTGACCGCGCGGGCCTCCTGGCCGGGGTTCCAGTGGGTGAACAACCACTGGATCGACAAGCTCACCGGGTCGACGAAGGTCCGCACCCTGATCGACGCCGGCGCGGACACCGATGAGGTGGTGGGGTCGTGGCGGGACGAGCTGGCCGCGTTCCGCAGGGTCCGCAGGAGGTACTTGCGCTACTGACGGCAGGGGACAGGGAGCCAGGGGGGTGACCCCACCGACCGCCGGGGGCCTGCCGGTTCGACCCCGGACCGGCAGGTCGCCAGAGTGAATGCATGCATCGAACAGCGATCCAACGGGGTGTGCTGACCCTGCTCGCCCTGGCCTCCGTCGCCCTCGGCCTACCGGCCGCAGCCGCCGAAGCCGGACCCAGTGCCTCGCCCCGCCTGCCGCCGACCGCACCGTCCGCCGTACCCCACACCCGGCCGGAAACACGCCCGTCCGACGACCGCATCGCACACGTGCTGGCCGGCACGGCCCGCCCCCTCTCCGATCTCGGTCCGCTGCGGCGGATGATCGGCGACGCCTCGATCGTGGGCATGGGCGAAGCCACCCACGGCTCCCACGAGTTCTTCCGCACCAAGGTCCGCGTGTTCAAGGAGTTGGTCCGACGCGACGGTTTTGCCACCTTCGCCCTGGAAGCCAACTGGAACGCGGGCGTCCGGCTCAATGACCACGTGCTGCACGGCACGGGAGACCCGCGGCAGATCATGCGGGAGGAGTTCCAGAACGCCTACTTCATCTGGAACACACAGGAGTACCTGGATCTGATCCGCTGGATGCGTGACCACAACGTCCGGCATCCACAGCGGCCGGTGCACTTCATGGGCAACGACTCCGCGTACGCGGGCCCGCACCTGTTCGACCTCGTGACGGAGTACATCGGCGAACGGCACCCAGGGCTCCTGACGGAGTTCACCCGGCTCTACCGGGCGTCCCGGCCTCCGGCGTCCGCATCGGTGGACCAGACCATGAAGGCGTACCTCGCCAAGCCGCTGGCCGAACGGCGTCGGCTGGCGGCCGACGTGCAACGGGCACTGGTCCTGTTGGAACGCCAACGGCCCGGTCAGGACCGCGAACGCCATTCCTGGGCGGTGCAGCACGCCCGGGCCGTCGCCCAGGTCGGGGGCATGTACGCCTTCGACTACGCCGCTCCTGAAGGCGTGGCCGAGATGATGCGCTACCGGGACCGGATCATGGCCGAGAACACGGTGTGGTGGCAGCGCCAGACCGGGCGGCGCGTGCTGCTGTCGGCGCACAACGGGCATGTGGCGTACGAATCCAGCAACCCCGCGCAGTATCCGAAGGTCCAGGGCGCCTTCCTCCGGGACATGATCGGCGACGCGTACGTGAACGTGGGCTTCACCTTCGGTCGGGGTTCGTTCCGCGCCCTCGATCTGACCGACCCGGCCGAGCCGGTACGCACCTTCACCGTGGGACCACCCGAGCCGGGGAGCGCGGAAGTGGTGTTGGAGCGCGTGTCCCGGCGGAACTACTCCATCGACCTGCGCTCGGCTCCGTCCGCCGCACGCACCTGGCTCAACGAGGCCCGTCCGGTGCGGAGCATCGGTGCCGGGTGGCCCGATCCGCCCCAGGCGGTACGGCTGGCTCCGTCGTACGACGTACTGATCCACCTCCCGAGGATCACCCCGGCCCATCTGCTCTGACCAGGGCGAAGGGTGCCCCGTCGGCAGACGCAGCAGTTCGCCGCGGGGCACCGGCCACTTCGGCCGGGACCCGGGCCACGGCGAAGTCGAATCCCGCGGTCCGGGGTCTGGCCGTTCCCTCCCGTACGCAGGATGCTGCCTACAGAGGCAGGCAGACCCGGGGGAGGACCGCATGGCGGGGATGAGCGTTGCGCCCTATCAGAACATCACCTTCGACAAGGACGGGGACGTCAACACCGCCCAGCGCGACCAACTGCTGCGGCTGGACGTCACGGACCTCGTCCTGTTCGCACACGGGTGGAACAACTCGCCCTCGGTCGCCCAACGGCTGTACTCCTCCTTCTTCGCCCCCTTCCCGGGCCTGCTGGGACCGAAGATACGGTTGGGGTACGCGGGAGTCGTCTGGCCCTCGATGAGGTTCACCGACGAACCCGTCCCCGACTTCGACCCCTCACTGTTCGCCGCACCCGACGCGGCGGCGCACAGGATCGTGGCGACGGACCCGACGGCACTCGACGAGGCCAGCCGGACCGCGTTGAACGCGGTCTTCCCCGGGCACGAGTCCACCGTCGCCCGGCTCGCCGGCCTGCTCGACGAGCGCCCCGCATCCCGGGAGGCGTTCGCCGAGTTCGGACGGCTGGCCCGAGAGCTGACCGAGGCGCCCGCGGGCGGACTGGAGACGTGCTTCACCACGGATCTGCCCCAGGACGAGCAGGGACCACCGGCGCTGTACTTCGAGGACGCCTTCGAGCTCTGCCAACTGTTCGCCGTCGCCCGGGACGAGACGGACCCGGCCGGAATCGCCGGGCTCTCCGTCGACTCCCTGGGCGAGGGGTTCCACAAGACCTGGAAGGGCGCCAAGGAACTGCTGCGCCAGACCACGTACTACGCGATGAAACGCCGGGCCGGGGCGGTCGGCGAACTGGGGCTCGGTCCGCTCCTCGGCCAACTCGCCCGCACCCGACCCGGCGTACGGGTCCATCTCGTGGGCCACAGCCAAGGTGCCCGACTGGTGTCCTTCGCCCTGAAGGGCCTCCCCGACGGCGTGCGTTCCGTGAAGTCGGTGACCCTGCTCCAGGGCGCCTTCTCGCACTACGCCTTCGCGCCGAGCCTCCCCCACGCGGCGCACAACGCGGGGGCGCTTCGGAGCATGGAACAGCGCATCGACGGGCCGCTGGTCGCCTGCCACTCCCGGCACGACAGCGCACTCGGCGTGATCTACCCGCTGGCCTCCCGGCTCGCCGGGGACGACCGTACGGCCATGGGCCTCGATCGCCGCTGGTGGGCGGTCGGATACGACGGCCTCCAGGCCGTCCGCTCGCCCTCGACACGACTGACCCTGGCCCAAGCCCTGGCCCGTGGAGTTCCCGCGTCCGGCTGTGTGAGCGTGGACTGCGCCGAGGTGGTGCGGCGCGGAGGGCCGCCTTCGGGCGCCCACAGCGACATCTGTCACGAGGAACTGGCACGCGTGGTGGTCTCGGCCGGCCGGTTGGGCCGCTGAGACCGTGCGCCCACATCGTCGCCCACCGCTGGGCCGCTGAGACGGTACCGACGTCGGCGCTGACCGTCGCAGGGGCCCGGCAGGATCGAAACCCCTGCGCGCGGTGGTATTCGTCCGACAACCCACTCCCTTGCCGATGGGCTTTCGGGGCAGTCTTCAGGGGCAGTCTTCCCACGATGGGTTCGGGGCACGGATGGGCAGTTCGGGCTCCGAGACGGAAGGGACAACAGGACATCGGCGCAGGTGCGACCCCACCCGCCATCGTAGGAACGTTTCATTAATGGGCCCCATCGAATTTTGGATGGAGCCAGATCGGGCAGTCGTACGTCCATACACCAACGCCGATGTACCAGCGACGGAGGTGGCAGTGCATGGCCGGTTTCAGGAGTCTTGCGAGACAGGTGCGGGACGCGCGGTGTGATCTGGCGCTGCGGCGCTACTCGCTGCGCAAGTGCCTTGAGCGATTTGCCCCTTATGGGCATCGGGCGACATGGGATCACCTCTGTGCCCGGCACGGTATCGAGCCCGAGGACCGGGCTCCCGACCCGGCGCGGCTGGTGGCCGCACTGGAGGAGTTGGAGCGGGCGCGCGCGGTCTGGCTCGCGTACGAGGAGAGCTTCGCGGACCGCCGCAAGCGCGAGAAGCACGACGGACTACGGCGGCCGTCGCCCTTCGACGACTGGCACCGACGCACCTGGGGCGGTCACGGAGTGGCCCGCTGTGACACCCCGAACGTCCACCCCACCGCACCGCTCGACGAGGTGCTGCGCCGGCTGATCGAAGCGCTGGGCAGGCCCCCGGGTGAGTCCTGTCCGGCGTGCGGAGGCAGGGAGATCGAGTGGCGCAAAAACCTCACGCGGGAGCCCTGGAGCGGGCCGGTCTGCTTGGGTTGCGGAATCGTGGTGCCCCGGCCCGTACTGTCGTCCGAGGCCGTGGCCGCGGCCAAAGCGGTGGGGCGGGTGACGCTGGCTTCGGTGGCCTGAGCAGCGCCGAGCGGGCATCGCACACGCATCGCCCCCGGTACCGCGTGGACCACCGTCCGCGCCCCGTGGTGAGTGCACGGGGGCACTCACCGGCACGGAGCCCGCCATCGGCATGCCGCGCCCGGACCACATCCACCACGACCTCGTGAACGGACGGTACGGGAGGACCTACTCGGCGCTCCCGGCCTCACGGCGCACCGGCAACAGTCGGGAACCCGCCATCCGCTGACCGAAGGTGTCGTCCGGGTTGGACAGGACACAGGTCTCCAGGGAGAGACAGCCACAGCCGATGCAGTCGGTCAGATGGTCGCGCAGCCGCGCCAACTGCTTGATGCGGGTGTCCAACTCGCTGCGCCACGTCTGCGACAACCGCGCCCAGTCGTCCTGGTTGGGGGTGCGCTCCTCGGGCAGTTCGGTCAGGGCGTCCCTGATGGTGGCCAGCGGAATGCCCACCCTTTGTGCGGCGCGGACGAACGCCACCCGACGGAGGGTGTCCCTGGAGTAGCGCCGCTGGTTCCCGGTGGTGCGACGGCTCTTGATGAGCCCCTTGGATTCGTAGAAGTGGAGTGCGGACACGGCCGCCCCACTGCGCTGCGAGAGCTGGCCGACGGTCAGCTCGTGTGTGGTCTCGGAAAACTGGGGCACCCGGCGACCCTACTGGGCCTGCGGCGCACGCGGGACGGAGCGGACCACCCGATGCCCCTCGGCCGGGTAACCCTGGGGCTCGTCGGGCCCGCTCATGCAGTTCGCCCGGCGGGACACGCCCTGCACCGGCTCCGACCGGGCTGCCCGGCTGCTCGGTTCTGTACGGTTCAGTACGGTGACACCGGGGCGGCTCCCAGGGGGCCTGAACGTGAGAGGCAGGGATCAGGGCCATGGCCGAGCCGAGGACCTTCACTTCCGCAGCCGAGTTGGCCGCCGCGGTCGGCGAGCTGTTGGGGCCGGGCGACTGGCTGGAGATCGACCAGCGAAGGATCGACCGCTTCGCCGAGGCGACAGGCGATCACCAGTGGATCCATGTGGACCCCGTACGGGCGGCGGACGGTCCGTTCGGGACGACCATCGCCCACGGCTATCTCACCCTCTCCCTGCTGCCCTTGCTCGTACCCCAGGTGATGCGGGTCGAAGGAGCGAAGATGGGCCTCAACTACGGCACGGAGAAGGTGCGTTTCCCCGCGCCCGTACCGGTGGGATCGCGGCTGCGGGCGACGGTGACCGTGCAGGACGTCGTGGAAGCGGGCGGCGGGGTCCAGGTGACCGCCCGGGTGACGGTCGAGCGCGAGTCCGGTGACAAGCCGGTGTGCGTGGCCGATTCGGTCTCGCGCTACTACTTCTGAGCGGTACGCGGGTCGCCCCGCCCGAAGCGGGCCCGCGGCAGAACATCAGCGCCCGCTGTCCTCGGCGAGGGTGTGGGCGACGAGGGCGTTGGCGTGGCCATGGCCCAATCCATGCTCGGCCTTCAGCCAGGAGACGAGCTCCATGTGCTTGACCAGGGGCGATGCACGGATGAGCTCTTTCCACTCCGTCACCGGGCGCCCGTACTTCTTCTCGATGGACGGGAAGTAGCTGGCGGGTCCGTTGGCTGTGTTCGTCATATCGCTGGTTCCTCACGGGTCGATGGTGGAGAGGGTCGATGGTGGCGGTTGCACGGTCGTCGACCGACAGCCGCCGTACCGACGACGAGGAGCCCGCGCGCCGTCCGCGGGGCCGGTCCGCCGTCCGGGCTTTCCGGCAGGAGGCGTCGACGGTGTGGGTCATGGGAGCCCCTCCCGTACGCGGCGCTCGCTGCGGCACGGGCATCGCGATGGTCTTGCGGGTATGACCGCGAGGGGAGGCAAGAGTC
Organism: Streptomyces sp. NPDC005963; assembly: GCF_040638655.1. NCBI lineage: Bacteria > Bacillati > Actinomycetota > Actinomycetes > Kitasatosporales > Streptomycetaceae > Streptomyces > Streptomyces sp. NPDC005963. The sequence continues at coordinate 40,832 of NZ_JBEXVD010000021.1, forward strand.
ATCGCCCCGACCAGGGTGACGCGTGTCACACGGTTCGGCGTGCGAGCGTCGAGGAACTCACCGACCGCGGCCGTGGCCCGACGGCGCCGACACCATGCGGAGCACGAGATCGGCGTAGAGCTCCCCGACCTCCTCGGGAGTGCGACGGCCCTTGGAGTTGAACCACCTGGCCACGTCGATGCAGAGGGAGAGCACCGCGACCGTGGTTCCGGGAACGTCGGGCACGTCGAAGTCCCCGGACTCCACCCCGTCGCGCAGGATGCCGCGGATGACGGCGTCACTGCGTCGCCGCAGCTCCACGATCTCCGTGCGGTGCTCGGGCGAGAGGGCTTCCAGTTCGTACTGCACCACGCGTGCGGTGTCGTGCCGACCGGCGTGCCAGCGCACGAAGGAGCTGATGGCATCGGCGAGCCGCTCCGGGGGCGTGCCCTCGCGCTCACCGGCGGTGGACAGGACCCGCAGGGCCCGGACGTGACCGATCCGGCTGATGCGGTGGAGCAGCTCTTCCTTCGTCTTGTAGTGGATGTAAAGGGCTGCGGGGCTCATGCCGGCCCGGCTGGCGATGTCCCGCGTGGTCGTGGCGTGGTAGCCGCGTTCGGCGAAGGCTTCCACCGCGGCGATGAGCAGCTTCCTCGCCGCCTCGGGCGAAACCTCGCCCCACGGCACGTCGTCGCAGGTCATCTCATCGGCCGCAGTCATCGCGCGCCCCTTCCTGTCCACTGGGCAAACCATACCCGGACCTATGAGCGAGCGCTTAGGGTCGGACGCAGGAGCGAGGGCCAGTGGTGGATCGCGGTCGCACCCGGTGGCCGCAAGGTGCGCTCGACCGCACCTTGGCCTGCGACGTCCGGCTCGGACGGCAGGCCCTACGATGTGGCGCATGGCCCGACCGCACAAGCCCCTCCTGAGCCGCGAACGCATCGTCGAGACGGCGGGTGCACTCGTCGACGCGGAGGGCGTAGAGGCGGTCTCCACCCGGCGGTTGGCCGCCGAGTTGGGCGTGAGCGGTCCTTCCCTCTACCACCACTTCCGCACCAAGGACGAAATCCTGGACGCGGTCGCCGACGCCGTCCAGGCAGAGGTGGACCTCTCGATGTTCGACGATCGGCCACCTGCCGACGACTGGGGCTGGGACACCGCGCTGCACGCCTGGGGAGTCGCCTACCGCTCGACACTGACGGCCCATCCCCACATCGTGCCGGTGCTCGCCAAGGGGCCGGGTCGCCGGCCCGCCGGGCTTCGGGTGGCCGACGCGGTGTTCGGGGCGATGGTGCGGGCGGGCTGGCCACCGGCGCAGGCGACCTCGATCGGTGCACTGATGCGCTACTTCATCACCGGGTCCGCCCTCGGCTCCTTCGCCCTGGGCTTCGTCGACGACCGGACGGCGTACGACCCTGCGGACTATCCACACCTGGGTCAGGCGCACCTGCTGGCCGAGCGACAGGAGCAGGTGGACGAAAGAGCGTTCGAGACGGGCCTGCGGGCGATCATCGACGGGTTGCGGGTTCAGTTCGAGGCCACCACAGGGCAACACGGGTGACCAATTCTCCTTGCACCCGGTAAATACAACGTTCTTTCATTTGTGGATACGGCCGAGAATCCAGACTGTGCGCCGTCCGCCGAAACCGCATCGGGACCTCCACGCACTCGCACGACAGATCCGGCCGGACGCGAATGACGTCGTGCGGTAAATGGCTAGAACTCCACCGGGTCCTTCTGCCGCTGCGGTTCGGCGAGGGTGGTGGATTCGTCACTGCAATCACACGCGCTCCCTGACGGCGGGTGATGCGACCCTCGAAATCAAGCCGTGGCGCACGTGCACGCGGAGGGAAGTTGACCGGACAAGCATGGCCGGCAATTCACATAAACGCAGACCGGGAACGAAAGGGTCTTGCGAAAGTCCCCGAGCGGAACCGCGCGAACCGTCATTCTCTGCCATGCATACCGGCCACACTCGGCCGGGGCTGACCTTGCGATCCCGGCCGGGGGCGCGGCAATCACTCGAAGCAGGACAGCGTGGGGTGCAGTGGCGACATCCGCACCCGTGACCGGCGGAGCAGGCGATGCGCCCCCGCCCGGTACAGCACTGAGGGTGCTCCTGCCCGACCACCGAGGGACGGACGGGAGCACCCTCACGGACCTTCCCTGACGTGCGGCTCACGGCCTGCACGGCTTGCGGCTTGCGGCTTGCGGCTTGCGGCTTGCGGCTGCACTCTCCGCGGGGGGTCGGCGTCCCAGCGGTGTGCCCTCCGTTTCGTACGTACGTTTCGTACCGTTCCGTTCTGTACCTATCCGCACCGTTCAGGATCGATCTGCTGCTCGTCTGGATCGATCCAATTCTCGGCAGCGCCCCCATCGTTCGGGCGGGCACGTGAGTGCGGGTCGTGGTCGTGCTGCTGGCCTTGGGTTTCCGATGCCATGGGCCCCGGCCCCGGTGGGCGCAGGGGCCCTCACCTCAGCCGTCGATGCCCAGCAGTTCCGCAGGTGCGGGACAGATGCGTCTGCCGTAGTGGTCGAACACGTAGAGCTGGGCGAGATCGACCAGCAGTGGCACTCTGGCCCCCGGCTGGAGCCACAGATTGGGACTCGCCCGGACGACGAGCGAACTGGCGGGTGCCGGGGGACGCCCCGGATCGTGCGGTCCGTATCCGACCGGAGGCCCGTACGGCTGCGGGCCCGACTCTTCCAACACGGCCGGCGGGCCGGAGACATAGGTGTTCATCCGCTCCTTCCACCTGGTCAGGAAGGTGCCGTTGTCCTTCGACCGGCCCCGGAGCCGGCGCGGGGACACAGCGGGGCGCGGCGATTCCAGATTGGGCACGAAGGCTGACCGGGAGCCGATGTTGACGTACAGCAGCGCCTCGTGACCCTGGTACTCGGTGAACTCGACCGTGCCCGTCAGCGGCACCTCACCCGGGCGGGCCTGGCTCGGCAGGGCGATCCTGGTCGCCTCGGAACGCACTCCGACGATGATCTGCCGCCCCTGCTGGATGCGCAGCAACTGATGGTCCACGCTCAGCGGTTCCGGCAGGTTCAACCGCTGTCTGCCAAGGTCGAGCGACATCCCGCCCTCCATCGGTGCGTTGACCACGGCCTGGAGCAGATTGATCCGCGGAGTGCCGATGAAGGCGGCCACGAACACGTTGTCCGGTACGGCGTAGATGTCACGCGGGCTCCCGACCTGCTGGAGGACGCCGCCGCGCATCACCCCGACCCTGTCCCCCAGCGACATGGCCTCGGCCTGGTCCTGGGTGACGTAGATGGTGGTGACGCCCAACTCCTTGGTGAGCTGGGCTATTTCCGCTCGCAGTCGGTTGCGCAGCTTGGCTTCGAGGTTGGACAGGGGCTCGTCCATCAGGAAGACGGAGGGCTGTCGCGAGATGGCCCGCCCCATGGCGACGCGCTGCCGTTCGCCACCCGAGATCTGGTACGGGTAGCGGTCGAGGACGTCTTCGATGCCCAGCATCCGGGCGGTGGCGTCGACGTGGGGGCGGCGGTCCCCACGAGGGTCGCCCACCCGGAGGGGGAAGCCGATGTTGTCGCGGTTGGTCATGTTGGGGTAGAGGGCGAAGTTCTGGAACACCATGGCCATGGAGCGGTCGCCGGGGGGCAAATGACCGGCCGGTTCTCCATCGAGGAGGAGCTCGCCGTCGGTGATCGATTCCAGTCCGGCAATCATGCGGAGAACGGTCGTTTTCCCGCAGCCCGAGGGGCCCAGGAGCACGACGAATTCGCCCGGTTTGACGTCGAGACTGAATCGGTCGACGGCGCGATCAGCTCGTCCGTAACGCTTGCTGACGCTCTGCAGGGTAATAGCGCGAGTCATATGTTCCGCCGGGGGATGTGGGGAGCGGTTGGGGGCTTGAAAATAGTCGAATACTCCCGGGCGGGGAATGACATGGACGCACATTGAAACAATGCTTTCCGTCCAGAGCTGCTGTGCGGGGCCTTGGCTGGGTGGAATCTTGAACGGCTTTGTATTCCCCGCGAGTTGGCATCCGTACACATGGTCGACGCCTTCATCGCCGCCAGGAGCACGCCAAGCGTGACAAAAGCAGACGTCGCCACCTCGGGCATCTCACCAGGCGATACGGCCGGGTGTCGCCTTGGACTAACCCCTTCACCGAGGGGACGGAGAGTAGTTCCTCGTGTACAGCGGAGCACGAATGCGTCAGGGGTGTGGGAACCGATGTGATCGAATCGGTTCCCACACCCCTGACGCCCTAGGGTTCGTGGCCTCGGCCCCTATGCGGGGGCCTCCCTTAAGTAAGGGATCCGCAGCCGTCAGATGATCCCGATGGCGACACCCGCGGCGAGGACCACGAGCGAGGTGAGCGCGGCCCATTTCACGGTGAAGCGCGTGTGGTCACCGAACTCGACCTTGGCCATGCCGACGAGTACGTAGACGGCGGGAACCAGCGGGCTCGACATGTGCAGTGCCTGGCCGACGAGAGAGGCGCGGGCGATCTCCAGCGGTGAGACGCCGTGGGCGGCCCCGGCTTCCGCGAGCACCGGCAGCACCCCGAAGTAGAAGCCGTCGTTCGACATGAAGTAGGTGAGCGGCAGGCTGAGCAGTCCGGTGACGATGGCCATGTGCGGGCCCATGCCCTCGGGGATGGCGCCCACCAGCCAGTCGGCCATGTGCTTGACCATGCCGGTGCCGGTGAGCACCCCGGTGAAGACCGCGGCGGCGAAGACCATGCCGGAGACGTTGAGGACGTTCTCCGCGTGCGCGCCGATGCGGGCGCGCTGGTCGGCCATGTTCGGGTAGTTCACGGTCAGTGCGAGGGCCGCCCCGAGGAGGAAGAGCACCGGGATGGGCAGCAGCTCCATGATCATGGCTGTGAGCAGGGTGATGGTGAGCCCGGCATTGAACCAGTAGAGGCGGGGACGGAGGGTCTCGCGGTTGGGGTCGAGTCCCTGGAATCCCTCGTCGTCGGCGTCCGCATCGGCGTCGGAAGCGGTGGAGCCGGTGGTGGGGCGTGCTGCTGAGTCCTGTCCGGCACCGGCCGAACCGGAGGTGCCGCCGTCCTTCGTGCGTCCCTTGCCCTTCGTGCCCCCCTTGGTCAGGGTGCCCGCCCCGCCGGCGCCGACCAGCACCGTGTCCGACTCGGGCGTGAGCGCCTCGTCCAGCGAGAGGTATCCGAGGCGCTTCCGCTCGCGCATCCCGAGGACGTAGGCGAGGGCGAAGACGAAAAGCAGTCCGACGGCGAGCGCGGGGATCATCGGCACGAAGATGTCGGCCGCATCGAGCTTCAGTGCCGTGGCGGCGCGTGCGGTGGGCCCGCCCCAGGGCAGGGTGTTCATCACTCCGTTGGCGGTGGCGGCGACACCGGTCATGATGACCAGGCTCATCTTCAGCCGCTTGTAGAGCGGATACATCGCCGAAACGGTGATCATGAAGGTGGTGGAGCCGTCGCCGTCGAGCGAGACGATCGCGGCGAGCAGGGCCGTTCCCACCACGACCCGCATGGGATCGGCCTTGCAGAAGCGCAGGATGCCCCGGACGATCGGGTCGAAGAGACCGACGTCGATCATCACGCCGAAGTAGACGATCGCGAACATCAGCATCGCCGCGGTGGGGGCGAGGTTGCCGACGCCTTCGATGACGTAGTCACCGAGGTGCGCGCCCTTGCCCACGAGCACACAGAACAGGGCAGGGATCAGGACCAGCGCCGCGATGGGCGACATCTTCTTCATCATGATCAGGACCAGGAAGGTCGCGATCATGGTGAAGCCGAGGATTGTCAGCATGGGGGGAACCTCACGTTCATCCTTGAACTCCCACCGATTCGGCGGTCCGGACGACGTTAGGTGGCATCAAAAGCTGTTAACAAGGTGTTGACATGCGAGCAATACGAGCAAAACAGCAGCTGAATCCCGCAGCACGGTTCAGGTGCGCTGACCTCCTCTCTTACCGTGCCGAGCGCCTCCAGTCCACCCCTGTCCACCGGATGCCCACCGCGTGCCGCGGTCGCGCGCACTCGACCCGTGCCCCACTCGAACGGCCCACGGCGCCGGGAGCGGTACGCGACCGCCGTTCTGGGGCTCGCCCCGGAGGACGAGCGCCCCTTCGGGAGCGTCCGGGCACCGGCGTCGGGCGCCTCCGGGACTGCTCGGATACCGGTCTCGTCCCAGGGAACGAACACCTCGTCCCACCATTCGGCCGGACCGCCCGAACCATCGTCCCCCTCGGCCCCGGGCGCCCCAGAAGACCTCTGGCGCATCCTGCGGCCGCGATGGCGTTGACGTAACACCCCCGTAATCCTACGGTTGCCCATAGGATTCTTTCGGCACCGGGAGCGGATGATGAACGGGATCGGGCAGACCGAGCAAACGCAGTCCGGACAGGCGGGAGCGCCACCCGCACGGGTCGAGCGAGCGCGCAAGAGCGCCGCCTCACTGACGTACTCCACCGGCTTCGGCAACGAACACAGCTCCGAGGCGGTGGCCGGAGCCCTTCCCGAAGGTCGCAACGCCCCGCAGCGCGCACCCCTCGGGCTGTACGCGGAACAGCTCAGCGGTTCCGCGTTCACCGAGCCGCGTGCCCACAACCGCCGTTCCTGGCTCTACCGCATCCGCCCGTCGGCAGCCCATCCGCCCTTCACCCGCATCGACAACGGCACGCTGCGCAGCGCGCCCTTCACCGAAACCGTGCCCGACCCCAATCGGCTGCGCTGGAGCCCCCAGCCGGACCCGGCGCCGAACACCGACTGGCTGGCCGGACTGTGGACGCTCGGCGGCAACGGCGACACCACCCAGCGCTCCGGCATGGCCGTGCACCTCTACCACGCCAACGCCCCCATGGACCGGATCTTCAGCGACGCCGACGGCGAGCTCCTGATCGTTCCCGAGGACGGCGGCCTGCTGCTCGTCACCGAACTGGGTCGACTGGCCGTCCGTCCGGGGGAAGTGGCGCTCCTCCCCCGCGGCGTCCGCTTCCGGGTGGAACTGCTGGACGCCCGGGCCCGCGGTTACGTCTGCGAGAACTACGGCCAGCCCTTCCAACTCCCCGACCTCGGCCCGATTGGCGCCAACGGGCTGGCCAACGCCCGCGACTTCCTCGCCCCCGCCGCTGCGTACGAGGACGACGTCGACCGCCCGGTGCAGGTGGTCACCAAGTTCTGCGGCAACCTCTGGGCCGCGACCTACCCCCATTCACCGCTCGATGTCGTGGCATGGCACGGCAACCACGTCCCATACGTGTACGACCTGCGGCGCTTCAATGTGATCGGCACGATCTCCTACGACCATCCCGACCCCTCGATCTTCACCGTACTGACCTCCCCGTCGGACACCCCCGGTCTCGCGGGAGTCGATTTCGTGGTCTTCGCACCGCGCTGGCTGGTCGGTGAGAACACCTTTCGGCCGCCGTACTTCCACCGCAATGTGATGAGCGAGTACATGGGTCTGATCGAAGGTGCGTACGATGCCAAGACCGCCGGCGAGGGGGGTTTCGTACCGGGCGGCGGTTCGCTCCACAACATGATGTCGGCCCACGGCCCGGACCGGGAGACCTTTGACCGGGCCAGTGCGGCCGAGCTCGAACCCCAGAAGATCGACGACGGACTTGCCTTCATGTTCGAGACCCGCTGGCCGGTGACCGCCACCGAGCAGGCGGCCAACGCCCCCCATCTCCAGAAGGGTTACGACCAGGTGTGGCAGGGTCTTGAGCGTCACTTCAGGTCCTGATACGGAGTCCCCGTGCCCTCCTCCTTCGCTCCCGACTCACTGGTCCTCAACCGCAAGCTGCCGTTGTGGTACCAGGTGTCGCAGTCGCTGCGCGCGTCCATATTGGGTCGGACGCCCGATGCCTCGCTGCGCCTGCCCACGGAAGAACAGCTCGCCGCGCACTACGGGGTGAGCGTGCTCACGATGCGGCAGGCGCTGAAGGAGTTGGAGGAGGAGGGGCTCATCAGCAGGCACCGCCGGCGGGGCACCTTCATCGAGCCGGGCGCTCGCCGGGGGGCGCCCCGGCGGCTGCTCGGTTCGATCGACGCAATCGTGGCCCAGCAGTCCGGTGAGCGGACGACGGTGCTCGACCACGGCCCCGAGCCGGTGCCCGGTGAACTCACCGAGTACTTCCCGGATCTGACCGAAGTGGTCAGCTACCGGCGGCTGCGCTGTGACGGGGAGAGCGGCGAGCCGACCAACTGGGCGCAGAACGCGGTCCGCCCGGACGTGGCCGCCCGGCTGGATGTGAAGGACCTGGAGCGCTGGCCTATGACGAAGGTGCTGCGGGACGTGGTGGGGGTGCGGATCGGCAGGATCACGGACACCGTGGAGGCGCGGCTCGCGGACCCACAGACGGCGGAGCTCCTGCAAGTGCCGCTACTGAGTCCGATCCTGCACTACACGGGCGTGACCTGCGATGTGACCGGTCAAGTGGTCGACGTGGCCCGCATCCGGTACCGGGGCGACCGCTTCTCCTTCTCGGTCACCGTCGACGCCGAGTGACCCCCCTGGGGTGATGCGCCCCGTTCGACCCGTGGAGTGCGCGGCGGAACGTCGGGGAGGATGTTCCCATGCCGATGCTCGACGACCTGATGCCCTGGGGCGTACGACCGTTGCGGACGGGCCGTTCCTGGGTGCTCGCTCCGGACCCGGGGATCCTCAAGGCCCGCTGGGACAGGCTGGTGGCGACACGGGGCGCCGAGCGGGACGCTCTCTTCGGCTGTACGAGGTCCCGGGACCCGCGCACGGCCGTGGGGCAACTCCCGGGTCAGCGCACCGCGACCGGGCGCTTCGTCCACGAGGACGGCCGGTGCCCCGAGCCGGTGCGCGTCCTGCACGGTCCTTTCGACCAGCAGTGGCTCATCCCCGACCACCGGCTCATCGACTCCGCACGGCCCGAACTGTGGCGCGTGGCGGACGAACACCAGATCTTCCTCGTCGAACAGCCGGCGGGGCCCACTGCCTCGCCGGCGGTGCTGGTGTCCGGGCTGCTGCCGGACGGTCATGCGCACACCGGCCGTGCCGGCCGCATCAGACCGCTCTACCGCCGCCCCGGCGGAGCCGAACCGAACCTCGCCCCCGGCCTCCTACAAACCCTCGGTCGACGGTACGGCCACCCCGTCGCAGCGGAGGACATGCTCGCCTGGGTGACCGCGACGAGCGAGCACTCCCCCACGGGCTGCACCGTGCCGTTGCCCGCCGATCCCGCGCTCTGGTCCCTGGGCACCGGCATCGGGCACCGGTTGCTGGAGATCCAGTTGCGGGGAGCGCACGGCAGATGGCGGCCGAGGCTGCCCGGTGGCCGTCGCCCCTACGTCCGCGCCGCGCTTCCGCCGTGGCCCGACGCGTTGAGCTATGACGGAGCCCAGGAGACGCTCGGGATCGGCACCGGCCGGATCTCTCCCGTTCCGATCGGGGCACGGGAGTTCCCACACGGTGGAGTGCGCGTCCTGGACGTCTGGTTCGACAGCCGCACCGCCCCGGCCGAAGCGGGAACGCTGGATGCTCTGCGGCCGACGGTCTGGCCGCAGGAGTGGACCTCGGAACTGCTGGAGCTGATCACGGTGTTGAGCCTGCTCGATGACGCGGGCGAGGAACGGAACGCACTGCTCGGGGCCTTGGCCGACGCTGATCTCATCGAGGTGCCGGAGGTACTGCCCGTGCCGGCGGAAGCCCGCCGCCCCGCCTCCGTGCTCGATCACTGCGAGGAAGGCCCCGAGGGACAGTTCGCCCTGCTCTGAGGCCGGTCCGAGGTGCTCTTCACCCTGCTCAAGCAGTCCGGGCGGCCGGCGGCTGCGACCACTTCCCGTAGCGGGTGGCCCCTCCCTCCGGGGGCGCGGGCGCATTATGCACCTCCGGTCCGGGATGTACCTCACACCGGGTGTCTGATGACATATGGGTGGTACACGCGATAAGCAGGTCCATGCGCACTCAGCCCCTGCCGCTCGACGGCATCACGGTGGTCGCCATCGAACAGGCCGTATCGGCCCCCTTCGCCACGCGTCAACTCGCCGACCTCGGTGCACGTGTCATCAAGATCGAGCGGTTGGACGGTGGCGACTTCGCCCGTGACTACGACACCGCGGCGCGGGGACTCGCCTCCCACTTCGTCTGGTGCAACCGGGGCAAGGAGTCACTGGCGGTGGATCTGAAGGATCCCCGTGGCCTCGCCATCGTGCAGCGGCTGGTCGCCGGGGCGGACGTGTTCGTCCAGAACCTCGCCCAGGGCTCGGCGGCCCGACTGGGCCTCGACGCCCCGACCCTCTGCGCCGCCCATCCCCGGCTGATCGCCGTGGACATCTCCGGCTACGGCGCCGGCGGACCCTACGCCCACAAGCGCGCCTACGACATGCTCGTCCAGTGCGAGGCGGGGCTGGTGTCCGTGACCGGCACCCATGCCGAACCGGCGAAGGCGGGCATCCCGGCGGCTGACATCTCAGCCGCGATGTACGCGTTCTCCGGAGTCCTCGCGGCCCTGCTCCGCCGTACCACCACGGGCCTCGGCGGCCCGGTGGAGATCTCCATGCTGGAGTCGCTCGCCGAATGGATGGGACACCCCCTGCACTACGGAATGCACGGAGGTGAGCCCCCCGCGCGCACCGGTGTCGCGCACGCCGTCATCGCGCCGTACGACGCCTACGCCACCGCCGACGGCGGACAGGTGCTGCTGTCCGTACAGAACGACCGCGAATGGCGACGGTTGGCCGAGCAGGTCCTGGACGAACCCGATCTCAGCAGCGATCCACGCTTCGCATCGAACACGGCCCGCACCGCGAACCGCGAACTCACGGACGCAACGGTCGCCAAGGCACTGGCCCGACTGGGGACCGATGAGGCGGTGGAACGGCTGGAGGCCGCAGGCATCGCCTGCGCCCGTCTCAACACCGTGAAGGACGTGGCCGGACATCCTCAACTGGCGGCGCGGGAACGATGGCGGGAAATCGACTCGCCGGTCGGCCCGCTGAGAGCGCTCCTGCCTCCGATCACCCTGCCGGGTGGCCCGGAGGCCCTGATGGGAGCGGTGCCCGCACTGGGCGAACACACCGATGCGCTGCTGGCTTCCCTGGGAATGACGATGGAGGAGACAGCAGCGCTGCATCGGGAGGGCGTGGTCGCCTGAGCGCGGGGCCGCACAGGCGGTGACACGTGACATGTGGTGCGCGCCGCAAGACGCGCCATGGCCGAGCGGAGGCCCAGGAGTCAGCGGCGGCTACCGAACAGAGTGCGGCGCAGCCTTCGCAGCGGTGCGAAGAGCGAGACCCTTCCGCTCTTGCTGGCGGTGCGGTCGTGAGCCACGTCCCGCGAGGTCAACTCGCGCATCAGTGAGGTGGCCTCGACCGTCTCCCGCTGTGGCAAGGCGGGACCGCCGAGCACCGAGAGATGTCGGTCGAGACGCGAGCTCGTCGCGCTACTCCCGCAGGTGATCGCAGGCACGCGCGGCCTGCTTCGCATTGCTATCTGTTCCATGTCACTCCCCACCCGTACGACGCACCCGGCCCGGGCAGGTTAACCCTATCGCCCCGCCGGGACACCCGTGTATCCCGTCCTGAGGATTCACCACTGCTGTACCCGAGTTGACGATCACTCTCCGAATCCATCCGATTCCAGGGCGAGTTGGACAGCTCGCCATGACTTTCCCGTACACCTTCCGCTCTCACACCCGGTGACCACTTCGCCCCTTCTCGATCCGCTTCCGGTTGTTTTCCACCACTTCCTTCAGGTGCCATCGAGTCCACCCCATGCCTTCCCCTCACCGTGCGGGCGCACTCCCGAGCATCCCGACTCATCACCACCCTCACGCAGGAGTGACCACACTCACACCAAAGAGCCCATGGGTCACGCCTTCACCACCGGAGTGGGCGCCCATGGCAGCCGTGAGGCCACTTCATGCTCAAGAGGGCTACAAAAGCGGGTGGTTGAGCTAACTTGGAAGGGTTTCCACCGAGATTCCATGAGTTGCCTTGCTGTGCATGTCGTGCAGTGCCGTGCCGAACGGATGGGGGCTCACGTGCCGGAGGACCAACTGATCGCAGGGCGCTACCGACTGCTCGGCCCGCTGGGTGAAGGCGGTATGGGAGTGGTGTGGCGCGCACGGGACGAAGTGCTCACGCGCGAGGTCGCGATCAAGGAGGTACGGGCTCCGGTCGGGCTCTCCACCACCGACGAGCGACGGCTCTACCAACGGCTGGAACGCGAGGCGTGGGCGGCGGGCCGGATCTCCCACCGCGGTGTGGTCACCGTCTACGACGTCGTCACCGACGGGGGCCGGCCCTGGATCGTGATGGAACTCGTCCGGGGCCTCGCGCTCGCCGACGTGCTGGAGGCCAACGGCCCGCTCCCCGCGCCCCGCGCCGCGCAGATCGGGGCGGAGGTCCTGGCCGCTCTCAGGGCCGCGCACGAAGCGGGAGTGCTCCACCGCGACGTCAAACCGGGCAACGTGCTCATCGCCAACGACGGCAGGGTGGTGCTCTCGGACTTCGGGATCGCGGAGGTGGCCGGCACCTCACATCTCACGATGACCGGCGAACTCATCGGCTCGCCCGAATACCTCGCCCCCGAACGGGCGCAGGGACACGCTCCCGGGCCCGCATCGGACCTGTGGTCGCTCGGCGTGCTCCTCTACACCGCGGTCGAGGGCGTCTCACCCTTTCGCCGCACGGACGCGCTGAGCACCTTACGTGCGGTCGTGGACGAAGAACCCTCGGCGCCGCACCTCGCGGGAGAACTCGCACCCGTGCTCGCGGGACTGCTGCGCAAGAACCCGGACGAGCGACTCACGGCCGCCGAGGCGGACCGGTTGCTCCGGGTGGTGGCCGCCGGTGGCAGCGCCCGCTCGACCCGGGCGTTGCCCGTCGCGCACGGCGCCCCGCAGCCGGGTGCCGGGACGGACGCGGTCCAGTCGACCGTCCCCCGCCCACCGGAAGCGGTGTCGGACGGCGCGCCCCATGCAGCCGGCGCTGCCGAGGACGGTCAGCCCCGCCGCGCGGTCGCGGTGTTGGCCGTGGGCGTGGCGCTCCTGCTCCTGGTGGTCGCCGTACTGGTGTGGGCCCTGATCGACGCCGCCCGCGACCGGGCGGCAGCGGACAGCCAACGCCCCGGTGTGACGAGCAGTCCTTCGGCGCCGGCCGACACTCAGGGACAGGGCCGCGCCACCCCCTCGGCGCGTACGGACCCCGCGACCGCCGGTCCCACGCCCCGGCAGAGCGAGAGCGTCACCCCGTCGGCGTCCACCGGGTCGCCGCCGCAAGCGCAGCGCGTCGAAGTGGCGGTGTGGGCGGTCCGGGACGACTACGCCGGCTCCTGTGCCCCCGCGCAGGGCGAGGCACCAGCCTTCCGTGCAGTGGTGGCCGTGACCCGGGCGCCGGCGACCGTCGAGTACCGGTGGACGACTGAGAGCGGACGGACGACGGCCCCCGGCTGGCAGTCGCTGCGCTTCGCCGAGAGCGGGCCACGCGAGCAGATGATCGACCACGTCGAGGGGACGCACGAGCCGCAGGACGTGCATCGCGACCGGATCCGCGTGGAGATCCGGCAGCCGACCCAGGCCCGTTCGGCATGGGTGTCGTTCTCGGTCGACTGCGCGCCCGAGACCCCGGCGGGAGGAGCTTCCTCCCCCTCCAGCACCTCGGGCGTCGCAGCCGGCGTCGTCGGGGTCAGTCGTTGGCGTTGAGGACCGGTAGGTATCCACCGGACTGTCCGGCCGCGGTCGGGTGGTAGGAGTCGGTGAGGTTCAGCAGATTGACGGAGTGGAGCCAGGACGCACCGGAGCAGATCTCGTGCCCGGTGAAGGCGGGGACCACATCGCCGAAGGCGTAGCCGTGGTCGGCGGCGCGCTTGGCGAGCGCGGTGTTCAGATGGTCCGCGGCGCCGTTGATCGCGGCCCGCTCCCCTTCGCTGAGCCCGACGATGCAGTTGCCGTTGAGCTTGTAGAAGCGGGGATAGCCGAGGACGACCACCCGCGCGGACGGGGCCTTGGCGCGGATGGCGGAGTACACGCTGTTCAGTCTGGCCGGCAGGGTGTTGTCGATGTAGGCGCGGGCCTGGTTCACCTTGTTCACACAGCTCGCTTCGGACTGGAGCACGCAGGTGGTCATGGTGTCCGCGAAGCCGGCGTCGTTGCCGCCGACCGAGATGGAGACGAGGTCGGTGGAGGCGTTCAGGGGGCTGAGTTGGTTCGCCGTGACATCACTCGTACGAGCGCCTGAGCAAGCGGTGAACGAGAACGACGAGGGTGAGTGCGCGGCTGCCCAGAGCCGGGGGTACGCCTTGGCGCTGCGCTTACAGGCGCCACTTGCGCTGTCGTAGCTACCCGCTCCGACTCCCGATGAGTAGGAGTCGCCCAGTGCTACGTAGTCAAGGGCAGCCGCGCTTTCAGCGGCCTGTGCGGTGCTCACCCCGGTGAGGGTGAGTGCGGTGCCGAGGACGAGGGAGGAGGAAAGAGCCGCGATGCGGGACAGTTTCATGACATCTCCGTTTAGCAGGTCCGCTGCCTGAACTTTCGGCGCAGACCGCATACTTCACTCGGAATGTCCATGCCAAACATGCACGGGCCAGCTTGACGGAAGTCCCCACCCTGAGCAGCATGGGGAACTGGCATTCGGGCCCTGGGAGCAAAGTCGGCCATGCAGAGCAGCAGAGACAGACCGTCAGCGGTCGGGACGGATCTGCCTCCGGTCCTCGCGGGTGCGGCCGTCGCCGTATCGGGCGTGGGGGTCGCACTCGCACTCGCCGGCGCCCAGTCACCGCTCCGGGCCCCGTTCGTGATCTTCTTCCTGTTCTCCGGTCCGGCCTGCGGGCTCTACGCCGTACTGCCCGGGCTCGACCGGGTGACGCGAGCAGCCACGGCCGCCGCCGGAGCGGCCGGAATTGATCTGGCGGTGGCCGGCGCCCTGTCGTCCCTCGACATCCCCATGACGAGCGGCGGCATCGCGATGGTCGCGGCCATCACCGCACTACTCTTCCTCTGGGCCGCCGGACGCCGGACTGGAGGGCTCCGGTTAGCCTCGGGGTTGACCGTCCCCTCCTTCGGGAGGAGCCCCCGAGGAAACGGTTCGCAAGGCGCGGGAAGATCATCCGGAACGGAACGCTCCAGGTGATCGATTCCGGGAAAAGATCAAGGTGAACCGGTCAGTACGTTCCCCGACCTGGCCGTTGAATAGGTATCAAGAATGTAAAAAGCACAACCACGATCCGGGACTTGCCATACAGTCCTAAACATCAATACCGTCGTACAACCCGCAACGGTTCATCAGCTAAGCGGCTCAAGGGGAGGGCTCAAGCGTCGCGATGATCCCGCTGCGGGGCGCGGTAGGGGGGTGCCGTGCTCGGTTTTCGTGCTCGTACCGAGCCGTAACACCGTGCGGCCAGTTCAGTAGCTCACCCAAGCCAGGTCGGAGGGTAGCTCCGCCATGGCCAGGTGAGAAGTAACCCCCCTTTCAAACCGGACACTCATCCGGATCGCCCGGGGGCGGGCGGTCCACCGGTGGAGAGGGAAAACAAACCCATGAGTTCTGTCCTGCACCCGGCCGCTCCGGGGCAAGATCCGTCGATCGCATCGGTGGAAACCAGCCGAATAGAAGGTGCCTACCGACCCATCTCCTCCCATCTGGCGATCACTCCGCCCGTGAGCGTTGTGATTCCTGCCATGAATGAGGCGGAGAATCTTCCCTATGTGTTCAAGACCCTGCCCGACTGGATTCACGAAGTCGTGCTGGTCGACGGGAACTCCACTGACAACACCGTCGAGGTCGCGCGGGAACTGTGGCCCGACGTCAAGGTCGTCAAGCAGTCGGGCAAGGGCAAGGGCGACGCTCTGATCAGCGGCTTCGCCGCCTGCACGGGCGACATCATCGTGATGGTCGACGCCGACGGCTCCGCACACGGCGATGAGATTGTGTCCTATGTCTCAGCGCTCGTCTCCGGCGCCGACTTCGCCAAGGGCTCCCGCTTCGCCAACGGCGGCGGCACCGACGACATGACCTTCATCCGCAAGTTGGGCAACTGGGCCCTGTGCTCGGTCGTCAATGCCAAGTTCGGCGCGCGCTACACCGACCTCTGCTACGGATACAACGCGTTCTGGAAGCACTGCCTCGACGACATCACCCTCGACTGCACCGGTTTCGAGATCGAGACCCTGATGAACATTCGGGTCGTCAAGGCCGGACTGCGCGTGCAGGAGGTCCCCAGCCACGAGTACAACCGCATCCACGGCGTGTCCAACCTCAGCGCCGTTCGGGACGGGATCAGAGTGCTCAAGGTGATCCTCAAGGAGAAGGGCGTGCGCCGCGGCGGCGCCCGGCGCGGCGGAGCAGGCGTGGACGTGCGCATCGCCCGGGGAGAGACGTCTTGAGCGACCGCCGTTTCTCGGTGGTGATCTGCGCCTACACGGAAGACCGCTGGGACGACATCCTCGCGGCCGTCGCGTCGGTGCGGAATCAGTCACATCCGGCCCTGGAGACGCTTCTGGTGGTCGATCACAACCCGGTACTCCTCGACCGGCTGGCTGAGGAGTACCGGGAGTACGGGGCCGAAGGCTCCGATGTGGCACGCGGTGAGGAGGTGCGGGTGCTCGCCAACGCGGGCCCCCGCGGCCTCTCCGCAGGTCGCAACACCGGTATCGCCGCATCCCGCGGCGACTTCGTCGCCTTCCTCGACGACGATGCGGTGGCGGAGCCCGACTGGCTGCGCTACTTCGCCGAGGGCTTCGACGACGAGAAGGTCGTCGCTGTCGGTGGCCGCACCGCGCCCGCGTGGGCGTCGGGGCGGCGCCCGGTGTGGTTCCCCGAGGAGTTCGACTGGGTGGTGGGCGCGTCCTACCGCGGCATGGCACCCGGCAAGGTGCAGGTGCGCAACGTCCTCGGTGGCAACGCGTCCTTCCGTCGCACCGCGTTCGACGCGTCCGGGGGCTTCGCCACCGGCATCGGACGGGACGGGGACAAGCGCCCCCTCGGCTGCGAGGAGACCGAGCTCTGCATCCGCATGGGCAATGCACTCCCCGAAGCGGTGCTGCTCATCGACGACCGCGCGGTGATCCACCACAAGGTCCCCGCCGCCCGCGAACGGTTCGCCTACTTCCGTACCCGGTGTTACGCCGAAGGGCTCTCCAAGGCCCTGGTCTCGCAGAGCGTCGGTGCGGGCGACGGGTTGTCGTCCGAGCGGAGCTACACCACCCGGGTGCTGCCCGCGGGTGTGGCACGCGGCGTGGGCGACGCCCTGCGCGGTCGCAAGGGCGGTGCAGGGCGCGCCGGCGCCATCGTCGTCGGGCTCGTGACCACCGCGGGTGGCTATGTGGTGGGTGCTGCCCGCGCCCGCAAGGGTGCGGTGACCTTCTCGTCCGAGCCGATCACCCCGTTGGCGTCGACCGGTTCGGCGACCGCCGCGACCGCTCCGGCCGGTGGTGAAAGCCGATGAGCGGGACCGTACCGATCCTGATGTACCACGCGGTCGCGCATCAGCCGGCGAAGGCGACCCTGGGTCTGTCCGTGACCCCGGAGGCGTTCGCCGAGCAGATGGCCGCGCTCGACGAGCACGGATTCACCCCGATCACGACGGCCGAGTTGGGCGAGTGCTGGCGTTCCGGGGGAAGCCGGGCGCTGCCCGCTCGACCGGTGTTGATCACTTTTGACGACGGTTACGAGGGTGTCCACCGGTACTCCCTCCCCGTCCTGGCCAAGCACGGGTTCGCGTCGACGCTGTTCGTGTCGACCGGCTGGCTGCGCGGTGCCCATGACGAGGGCGGCGCGATCGACACCATGCTCGACTGGGACCAGGTGCGGGAACTGGCCGGGGCGGGCATGGAGATCGGTGGCCACACGCACAGCCATCCCCAGATGGACCAGCTCGGGGACGAGGCGCTGCGGTACGAGACGGTCCGCTGCCGCGACATCATCGCCGACGAGTTGGGGGCCGCGCCGACCTCGTTCGCGTACCCCTTCGGGTACTCCAGCCGGCGGGTGCGGGAGACCGTGAAATCGGCGGGGTTCGCGCAGTCCTTCGCGGTCGGCAATGCGCTCGCCCGGCCCGTGCAGGGCCCGTACGCCATCGAACGGGTCACCGTTCGGCGCTCGACGGACCTCGCGGAGTTCGAGCGGCTCATCGAGGGCCGTGCGATCGGCCGGAACTTCGCCAAGGACCGTGCCCTCACCAAGGGGTACGCGATGGTGCGGCGCACCCGCAGGGCTGCGACCCTGCTCAGGGGCGGCGGGCGCTGACGTGCAGTTCGGTGGCGCGGCCCCGTGAGGCGGCCACGCCACCGGACATAAACTCCGTGCGGGATCGGGGTGCGTGCCGGATCATGGGGCGCATGTCAGCCGTACCTCCCCAGGACGCCCTGCCGATCCGACTCAACATCGACGACAGCGACTCCGCGACGGACGTCATCGACGCCCTCTTCCTCGGGCGGTTCGCCAACGGCGAGCAGCCCTACTGCCACAGCCACCAGATCGACCGGGTCAAGCCCGGGTTCAACATGCTGCCGCCCGGTGCACGGGTGCTGCGTTCCTCGCGCGACGACGACCGCAGTGCGGTGCTCGCCGAGGGCGAGGGCTACACGCTGCTCATCTCCCACTGGAACCGCGGTGCGGACGTCACGGTGACGGCCGTCGACGCGGAACTGGCCGAGAAGGTCGTCAAGGACGCGGTGCGGGACGCTGCGGACGAGCCCGAGCCGCAGCCGGACGATGTGACGATGGGGTTCTGGTACGTCTCGCCGCGGCGCGGTCCCTACCGCACGACGCGGCAGATCTCGGCCGGCGCCTGGGAGCAGGTGCGTCCCAACTACACCGCCCCGGTCGCCGATGCGATGGACCGGTTGATGAAGGTCACCCCCGAGGACATCTCGGGTCGGTTGCTGCTGCTCCACGGCCCACCGGGCACCGGCAAGACGTCCGTGCTGCGGACGCTGGCCCGGTCTTGGCGGGACTGGTGTCAGGTGGACTGCGTGCTGGACCCCGAGCGGCTGTTCACGGACGTCGGCTATCTGATGGACATCGCGATCGGTGAGGACGAGGGGACGGCCAAGAGCCGTTGGCGGTTGCTGCTCCTGGAGGACTGTGACGAACTGATCCGGGGCGAGGCCAAGCACACCGCGGGTCAGGCGCTGTCCCGACTGCTCAACCTGACCGACGGGCTGTTGGGGCAGGGCCGCAACGTCCTGGTGGGCGTGACCACCAACGAGGATCTGGAACGACTGCATCCCGCGGTGGTCCGTCCCGGTCGCTGCCTGGCCCGCATCGAGATCGGTGCGTTGACACGCGCCGAGTCGGTGGAGTGGCTCGGCACCGAGGAGGGCGTGGGGCGCGAGGGTTCCACCCTGGCGGAGTTGTTCGCCCTGCGCAGGGGGAACGGCCCGGCGTCGATCCCCGAGCAGCCCACCGGAACGGACGCGGGCCTCTATCTGTGAGTGTCCTCCCCGGGTCCCTGCGCCCGGGGGGCCCTCAGCGTCGAACGGTCGTCGGCCGCGCCTCCGAGTGGGGCTTTCGGTTGCGCATGAGCGCGCAGTCGCCGACAACTACCAACTCCAGACGCTGTTGGCCGCGCTGCTCATCGGTTCGCGGAACCGTCCGGCCGCTGGATCTGGGGTGCGACCACACCGAGCCGGATACCCGTCGTCGACGGCATGCGGCAGTTGGTCCTGGACGAGCCGGTCTTCCGCCAGGACTACGCGACCGTACGGTTCCTCTCCGGGCCGTAGGAGTTCCAGCGGCTCACCGGGGCGGCGAGGCGGTCTCAGTCTCCGTATGCCGCCCGTAGTGCGTCCTCGGCCGCAGCGCGCGCGGATTGGCGGGTGGCGCCCAGCCTCCGGGCCCGGTCGGCGAACCCTTGGGCCGCCGCCGCCAGTTCCCTGGCCGCCGCGTCCGCGGCCGGCGCGATGAAGGTGCCGTTACGACCCCGGGTCTCGATCACCCCGTCCGACTCCAACGCACGGTACGCCTTGGCGACGGTGTTCGCGGCCAGGCCGAGTTCCTCGGCGAAGCCCCGTACGGTCGGCAGTCGGTAGCCCACCGGCAGCGCTCCGGTGCGCGCCTGCTCGGCGATGTGGGCACGGAGTTGTTCGAAGGGCGCAACGCCCGAACCGGTATCGATGTCGATCTTCAAGGTCACCGGGTGATTCTCCCCCACCACGGGGGCGCGCACGGAGGAAATCGAGAGGCGACACGGGCCGTCCGGCCGTAGCGTGGCGGCCCATGAATGTGATCATCCATGGGTTCCAACGCGTCGGTGAACGGCTCGGGTACGAGGTCGGTGCGACGGAGGTGCGTCATGTCCGCAGGGCGGGCTGAACAGGCCGTCTCCGTACGGTTGGTGAAGGCGGGGATCACCAAGATCCGGTACCCGGCGGTGCTGCTCGCCGATGACGGCGTTCATCTGGTGGTGCGTGCGTCATGGGCGGGCGAGGGCGTCCGCGACTTCGGGTTCGTGCGCTTCGAACCGGGCGACGTGTTCACCGAACACTACTGGCGGGACCGCTGGTACGCGGTGAAGGAGGTCCGGACCGGCGACGGCGGACTCAAGGGCTGGTACTGCGACATCGTCCGGCCCGCGCTGCTGCACGACGACGAGTTGGTGGTGGAGGACCTGGACCTCGACCTGTGGGTGTCGGCCGACGGTTCCTCGGTGCTGAGGCTGGACGAGGACGAGTTCGCCGACAGCGGCCTGGAACAGCGCGACCCCGAGGCGGCCGAGGCCGCCGTCGGGGCGCTGGATGCATTGGAGCGCGTGGCGCTCGTCGGGGCGCTGGGTGGATTGCTGGCCTACGAGGGGAGCCGCTTGCGGTAGTGCAAGCGATCGTAGGGGCCATCCACCCGGCGCCCTTCCAGCTCGTATCCGTAGCGCGGATAGAGCGTCTGGTTCTCGGTCATCAGGGCGTTCGTGTAGAGCCGGATCTCCGGGAGCCCCAACTCCCGGGCCCGGCTCTCGGCGAAGCCCAGCAGAGCGCGCCCCAGGCCCTTCCCATGGGCCTCGGGGTGCACCGCGACCGATTCCAGGAGGAGGTGATCGTCCTGGGGGAGCAGGACGATCACTCCCCGTACCGGGTTTCCCACGACGAACATTCGCCCCGCCGTCGCATCGGCCGCGTGGTCCGCCTCCATGGGGGCGGGAACGACTCCGATGCGTGCGATGTAGGGGTGGTAGGCCGCGTCGGTCACGGCCTTCACCACCCTCACATCGGCTGCGATGGCGGGGCGAATGTTCTCGATCATGCAGATACGTTCCGTCGAGCCAGGAACTTCTTCTTCAGCAAGGGCCAGGCCAGCAGGATCGCGATGATGATGTAGACGATCACCGAGAACGGCGTGTTGACCAGGCCGGAGACGCTGCCGTCGCTCAGCTGGAGCGCACGGCGCAACTGCTGCTCGGCGGCCGGGCCGAGGATCACACCGATGACGGCCGGCAGCACCGGCAGCCCGTAGCGGCGCATACCGAAGCCGATGAGACCGATGATCAGCAGGATGATCAGGTCGATCGCCTCGCCGCCGACGGCGTACGCGCCGACTCCGGCGAAGAAGAGGATGCCGGCGTACAGGTAAGGACGCGGAATCCGCAGCAGCTTGGCCCACACGGGGGCGAGCGGCAGGTTGAGCGCGAGCAGCAGCACCATGCCGACGAAGAGGGAGGCGATGAGGCCCCACACCAGGTCGGGCTCGCGCTCGAAGAGGAGCGGTCCGGGCTGGATGCCGTACTGCTGGAAGGCGGCGAGCATGACGGCCGCGACCGCCGTGGTCGGCAGACCGAGGGTCAGCATGGAGACCAGCGTTCCCGCGGCGGAGGCCGAAGCCGCCGACTCGGGACCGGCGACGCCTTCGATGGCGCCCCTGCCGAACTCGTCCTTGTTCTTGGAGAGCCGCTTCTCGGTGACGTACGACAGGAAGGTGGGGATCTCCGCACCGCCCGCCGGGATCGCGCCGAAGGGGAATCCGATGAACGGGCCGCGCAGCCAGGGCTTCCAGGTGCGCTTGACGTCCGACTTGTCGAGCCACGGACGGCCGACCGGGATCGGCTCCGAAGCACCGCGACGCAGATGGGCGGCGACCCACAGGGCCTCGCCGATCGCGAAGAGTCCGACGGCGACGATGACGACGTCCACACCGTCGGCGAGTTGGAGCGAGCCGAAGGTCAGACGCTGCTGTCCGGTCATCTGGTCCAGGCCGATGAGCCCGATGGTCAGACCGATCAACAGCGAGGCCAGACCGCGGATGCGGGACGAGCCGAGCACCGAGGTGACCGCGATGAACGCCAGCACCATGATGGCGAAGTAGTCCGGAGCACCGATGTCCACGGCCATGTCGGCAATGGTCGGGGCGAGGGCGACCAGCAGGATCGTGCCGATCAGACCACCGGCGAAGTGTCCGACCGCGGCGGCGGCGAGCGCCTGGGAGCCACGGCCCGATTTCGCCATCGGATTGCCTTCGATGGCCGCGACCACCGCCGCGCTCTCACCTGGGGTGTTCAACAGGATGGAGGTGGTGGAGCCGCCGAACATCGCGCCGTAATAGATGCCGGCGAACATGATGAACGCGCCGGTGGGCTCAAGGCCGTAGGTCACCGGGAGGAGCAGTGCCACCGCCATGGCGGGGCCGATGCCGGGCAGTACGCCGATCGCCGTGCCCAGGAGGACGCCGATCACCGCCCACATCAGGTTGATCGGCGTCAGCGCTGTGCCGAAGCCGTCGATGAGTGAGTTGAGAGAGTCCATCGACTAGAGCACCCCCATCAGCGGGCCACCGGGGAGCGGAACGCCGAGCAGATTGTTGAAGAGGTAGTACGTGACTACGGACAGGACCGCGGCGATCAGGGGGTCGCGCTGGAAGTGCCTGCTGCCGAGGGCGTAGGCGGCCCCCCAGAACAGGAGCATGCCGGCGATGGGGAAGCCGATCGGGTTGATCAGGATGGCGAAGCCGAGGAAGACGCCGGCGAGGAGGAGGACCGTACGCCAGTCGCTCGGCTCGCTCAGGTCGATGTCCTCGCCGCCTTCGGCCTCACCGCGGCCACCGCGCATCACGTCGAAGGCCAGCAGCGCGGCGATCACCATCAGGCCGATGCCGACGACGATGGGCACGGTGGTGGGGCCGATGGGACCCCGCTGCGCGATGTCGACGTCCATGGTGAGCGCGTCCGTGAGGACCAGCACTCCCAGGGCGAACAACATGACGCTGACGCCGAGCTCGGAGTGCTCGCGGATCCAGGAGCGGCGATCAGCGGGCTGCGGGGCCAAGGTGTGCGTGTCGCGTGAGTTCACAGTCCCAACTCCTTCAGCACGGTGTCCACGCGCTCGTTCTGCTGCTTGAGGAAGTCATTGAAGTCGTCGCCCACCATGAAGGCGTCGGTCCAACCGTTCTTCTTGAGCGATGCCTGCCACTCCTTGGACTCGTGCAGTTCCTCGACCAGGGTGACGAGCTTCTCGCGCTCGCGGTCGGAGATCCCGGGCGGGGCGACGATGCCGCGCCAGTTGATGAAGTCCATTTCGAGGCCGGATTCGCGCAGGGTGGGGGCGTCGAGGCCGGGAACCCGCTCGGGTCCGGTCACGGCCAGCAGCCGCAGTTCGCCCGACTTGATCTGGTCCAGGTATTCGCTGACGCCCGAGACGCCGAATCCGACCTTGTTGCCGAGGATGGAGGCGAGGAGTTCGCCACCGCCGTCGAAGGGGATGTAGTTGACGCTCTTCGGGGGAATGTTGGCCGCCTGCGCCATCAGCATGGGCGCGAGGTGGTCAGGGCCACCGGGAGAGGAGCCGCCACCGACGGTGACCTTGCCCGGGTCCTTCTTCCAAGCGGCGATCAGCTCCTGGATCGTCTCGTAAGGAGAGTTCTTGGAGACGACGACGATGTCCTGCTCTTCGGTGAGCCGGGCGATCGGGGTGGTGTCGGCGAGCGTCTTCTCGGACTTGTTCGAGTGGACCGCTCCGACCACGCCGAGGCCCATCGACATGGCGAGTTTGCCGTTGCCGTGCTCGCCGACGAGACGGGCCAGACCGACCGTGCCGCCCGCGCCGGGGAGGTTGAAGACCTCGATGTTGTGAGTAAGTCCGGCGTCCTCGGCATTTTTTGCCGCGGTGCGGGCAGTGATGTCGTAACCGCCGCCGGGAGTATTGGGGACCATGAAGCGCAAACCGGGGATCTGTGTGCCGGTCTCGGAACCGTCACCCGCATTGAGCAGGGGCGGCCCCACGAATACCAGCAGCGCTGCCCCGAGCAGGGCGAGGGGAGTGCGCAATCGCACGTGAGCCGCCTCTCGGTAGAGATGTGTGAAGTGGCCCACATGTTGCCTGTGCGTTAAGAAAGTGTCTCTCTTCCGGAATCAACGGACGTTGTGGTCATTGTGGTCGCGCCATAGCGTGTGCCCGTGATGAATGTGCTGGTAGTGGACGACGACTTCATGGTCGCCAAGCTGCACAGCCGCTATGTGGCCGCGACCGATGGTTTCAGAGTCGTCGGTGTGGCACACAGCGGTTCCGAAGCTCTGCGTGCAGCTGAGCGGCTTAGACCCGACCTTGTCCTCCTTGATATATATCTGCCCGATATGGATGGATTGTCGGTATTGCGGGAACTGCGGGCCGCCGAGGAGCGGGATGTGACACGGGCCAGCGTGGACGCCCTGTTCATCACGGCCGCCCGGGACGCAGGGGTGGTGCGAGCCGCCCTGCGGGCGGGCGCACTGCACTACCTGATCAAGCCCTTCAACCAGGCGGCGCTACAGGAGCAGCTGCGGCACGTGGCCTCCCTCCGGTCGCGTTTCGACCGTCTCGGGGAAGCCCGACAGGAGGACGTCGACCAGATCTTCGGCACCCGGCCGCCGGGATCCCGAGAGCTGCCGAAGGGGCTCGCCGCCCACACCGCCGAGCTCGTGGAGCGCGTCCTGCGGGAACACCCGGGCGATCTCTCCGCGACCGAGTGTGCGGAACTCGGCTCCCTGTCCCGGGTGAGCGCTCGGCGCTATCTGGAGTACTTCGTGGAAACCGGACGAGTCGAAGTCACTCTGCGTTATGGAGGTACGGGGCGTCCCGAGCGTCGGTACCGACTGGTGTGAGACGCGACCGGGTGTCGGGCAGGCCGGCGGGGGCATCTCCGCAGACGGCAGCCGAGGGCACCCGGAACAGCCGCTCCACGGTCGGGAGCCAGGGGCCGGACGGTGGCGCCAGCGCCGCGATCATGGCATCCGCCGCAGGAACCGGTTGAAGGATCCACCACGGCATTTCTGAGCTGCGAATTCCATGGTCCGCACCGGTCGGCAGGGAGGTTTTCGACCGGACCACTCGACCGGGCGAAGGGAACGCCCCTGGCCGCAGCACCGACCAGGGGCGCACATGAGGTGGCCCAAGGGCTCAGACCGCACCCAGGTCTGCGCTGAGCCAGTGCTCGGGACGCATATGGACCACCACTTGGTCGCCGAGTTCCTTCATCGCGAAGTCGATGTAACCAGCGACCTTCTCCTCGGAAAGGTAACGCGCTGTAATCTCCACCAGCTGCTCATGCGTGGCCGGTGCGGTGGCCACCACCGGGCCCTCCACGGAGACGTAGCGCACGGTGGGCTCCACCCGGTCGACCATCAGCGAGAAGCGGCCCGCATGGGTGATCAGTCGGTTCTTCCGGGAGTCCCGGGCGGTCATCACCCATAGGTCGCCGGTTCCGCTTCCGGGCGCGTACTGGTACCAGATCGGCACCGTGAGCGGTGCCCTCCCCTCGTCTCTGGCAGCGACCGCCAGGGCCGCGATATGCGGCTCGGCCAGGAACTTCTCTCGTTCTTCACGGGACAGGGCCACAACGGCTCCTTCGCTCAGGACGGATGAGTACCGGATGGACGAGGGGGCGCGGCGCCCTTCCTCAGCCACCGCTTAGCGCCTCCTTAAAACAAGGATAAGGATCTCGGACATTCCGCCGTCCGGACCTTCTTCGGGTTGGCGAGGGGCTAACTTGCGTACCGCCGAGGTCGATTCGAACAACCGCTCCACCGGTGCACGGGATGGCCACACCCGTACGAGTCGATCCGGTATCCCCCCATAACCCTCGATGAGGAGAACGACACGATGACCGCTCGCCGCAAGGTCGCCATGGTCGCCGCACTCGGTATCGCACCGATCGCCCTGACCGCGCTGGCCGCCGCGCCCGCTGTCGGCCACGGCTCCATGAAGGACCCGGTCAGCCGCATCGCGGCCTGCTTCGCGGAAGGCCCGGAGAACCCGGACACCGACGCTTGTAAGGCACTGGTCGCCGCCGGTGGCACCCAGCCGCTGTACGACTGGAACGAGGTCAACATCGGCGACGTGGCAGGCGCCCACAAGTCGCGGATCCCGGACGGCAAGCTGTGCAGCGTCGGCCGTGACAAGTACAAGGGTCTCGACGCGCCGCGTGCCGACTGGCCGTCGACCGCGATGACGTCCGGCAGCAACACCTTCCGCTGGCGTGCCACCGCCCCCCACCGGGGCACGCTGGAGCTGTTCATCACCAAGGACGGCTACGACGCCACCCAGCCGCTGAAGTGGTCCGACCTGGAGGCCCAGCCGTTCGCGTCGGTGACCAACCCGCCGCTGGAGAACGGTTCGTACGTCTTCAACGGCACCGTGCCGAACAAGTCGGGCCGTCACCTGATCTACTCGATCCTCCAGCGCTCTGACTCGCCCGAGGCGTTCTACACCTGCTCCGACGTGGTCTTCGGCGGTGGCGGCGGCAACGCGTCCAACCCGGAGCCGGCCAAGGCCCCGTCGGACAGCGCCATCGAGAAGGGCGCCGCGAAGTCCGGCGTCGACCACAACGGCAAGGGCGGCGACACGCCGACCGAGGTCAAGAAGAACGCGGCCTACACCGCCGGCGACAGTGGCGCTCAGCCTGCGGCCGAGGCTCCCGCGGCGAAGGAAGAGGCCCCGGTCAACGCCCCCGAGGCGCAGGGTGCGACCGAGAACCTCGCCGAGACCGGTGGCGACAGCAACACCACCTACATCGCGATCGGTGGAGCCGCGGCCCTCGCGCTCGGCGCCGCTGCGATGTTCGGCACGACCCGCCGTCGTGCGGCGAGGAACGGCCGCTGATGACCGTCTGACGACGCACTGACCGGTGATGCGCCTGCGCGTCCGTCCAAGTGGCGGGCGCGCGGGCGGTGCGTCGTCAGCGGCTCGTCGGGCACGGGGGGCCCGGCGAGCATCACGTGCCCCACCGCGTCCCGACGCGGTGGGGCGCAGGACTGCCCACATCCCGGGTGAGGCGCTGGCCCAGCACTGCGCCAGCACCCAGCACCCAGCACCCAGACGAACGCATTCCTAGACCATTCGGACCTGTCCGGACTGCGCCGCAGCAGCCCCCCACCGAGCGTGGGGCCATGACGCGGACACCCGACCTCCCGCCACCGGAGTTTGCCCGCCGAGGACTCGTCGCCGAGGCCAAGGACGCGGTGACCCTGCGTGCCGCCCTGCTGGTGTTCGGGGTGCTGGCCCTGCAACTGGCCTTCATCACCTCGTACATCGGGGCCTTTCACGAGCCGACGCCGCACGAGGTTCCGATCGCGGTCGTGGCCCCGACCCAGCAGGTCGCCCGGGAAACCGCCGCGCAACTCTCCGATCTGCCCGGGGATCCGCTGGACCCACGGGTGGTGGCCGACGAGGCGACCGCCCGACGGCAGATCGAGAACCGCGAGGTCGACGGTGCCCTCGTCGTCCGACCGCGGGGCACGGTCGACGCCCTCCTGGTGGCCAGTGCGTCCGGCGCTTCCCTCTCCCAGGCGATCGAGGAGACCGTAGCCGGGGCCCAACGGGTCGAACGGCGGTCCCTGGAGGTCGTCGACGTGGTCCCTGACTCCCCCGGCGACGCCCGGGGCCTGTCATCCTTCTACCTCGTCATCGGCTGGTGCGTCGGCGGCTACCTCTGTGCGGCGGTCCTGGCGATCAGCGTCGGGGCACGGCCGGCCAACCCCCACCGGGCGCTGATCCGACTCGGGGTCCTGCTCGTGTACTCCGTCGTCGCCGGACTGCTCGGTACGGTGATCGCCGGCCCGATCCTCGGTGCCCTGACGGGCTCGGTGCCCGCGCTCTGGGGGCTCGGCACGCTGTTGGTCTTCGCGGTGGGGGCGATCACGCTCGCCCTCCAGGGCCTCGCCGGCATCATCGGCGTCGGACTGGCGATCCTGCTGGTCGTCGTCCTCGGCAACCCGAGCGCGGGTGGCGCCTACCCCTATCCGCTGCTGCCGCCGTTCTGGCAGGCCATCGGGCCGGCGCTGCCCCCGGGGGCGGGCACCTTCGCCGCGCGCTCGATCACCTACTTCAACGGCCAGGCCCTCACCGGCCCGATGCTCGTGCTCTCCGCCTGGGCGGTGGGCGGCGCACTGCTGACGTTCCTCCTGGCATGGCTGCGTCGGAAGAAGGCAGCGGAGCCGACGGGCAGGCCCGGCCCGCCAACCGCGGCGGACCGGGCCGGGGGCTGAGCCGCGCGGGTCAGCCGATCCGTGGATGGGGTCGCCCACTACGGCGAGACGCGTGTAGGGCACACAAGACTGGCTACCGGACGGTCACACGACCATGCGCGGGCGTTCACCGCGCCTTCACGTCGTCCGCACCGGCGGTTGTCACATCGTGGGGAATGTCGTGACTAAATGTCGACAAAGGTTCCCGTCGCGCGGCCTTCTGATGGGTAATCATCATGAGGTGGGGAATGCCACAGACGCATGGACGGTCACACACGACACGTGGGGATCACACGGAGTGGAGGGGGCGGGGGTGCGACGTCGGGTGCGCGCGGCGGACGGGCGTCATCTGATGGTGGAGCGACTGGGCGATCCGCGGGGCCGGCCCGTGTTCCTCCTGCACGGCACACCGGGCAGCCGGCTCGGTCCGGCCCCACGCGGCATGGTGCTCTACCAGAGCCGTACGCAACTGATCGTCTACGACCGCCCCGGCTACGGCGGTTCGGACCGGCTCGCCGGGCGCAGCGTCTGCGACGTGGCCCAGGACGTCCGGGCCATCGCCGATGAACTGGGGTTGGAACGCTTCGCCGTGGTGGGGCGCTCCGGCGGCGCGCCCCACGCCCTCGCGTGCGCCGCCCTGATGCCGGACCGGGTCACCCGTACCGCAGCGATGGTCACCCTCGCCCCGCGGGACGCCGACGGCCTCGACTGGTTCGAGGGCATGGCCGCGTCGAACGTACTGGAGTACACCTCGGCCCTCACCGACCCCGCCGGCTTGACGGAACGGTTCATCTTGCGTTCGGCGGAGATCCGGAAGGACCCGATACGGCTGCTCAACGACCTCCGCAGGGAGTTGACCGAATCCGACCGGATGGTGGTCAAGGACGCCGGCGTACGGTCCATGCTGCTCCGCAACTACCACGAGGCGCTGCGGACTTCCGCGTACGGATGGATCGACGACGCACTCGCCTTCAGTAGCCCCTGGGGCTTCGATCCGGCGGACATCAACGGACAGGTCATGCTCTGGCACGGCGAGCAGGACGTCTTTTCGCCCGTGGGCCACTCACGCTGGCTCGCCGAACGCATTCCGGGCGCCACGGCGGTACTTGAGCCCACCGCTGCGCACTTCGACGCCCTGCACGCACTGCCCGGCATCCTCACCTGGCTGCTGGACGACTGAGGACGACGCCGCTCATCCTGCGTCGCCCCCGACAGTCGGTGGTGATGGCCGATCACACGGCGAGTGGTTCCAGGTCCCGGTGCACACGGCGTTCGTCCCGGGCGATGCGGGTCAGTGCGTGGTCCTCCCCGACCTGTCGCTGGAGTTCGTCCACGGTCTCCAGACGCAGGGCGGTCGCCTCGTCCTTGCGGCCGAGCATTCCGAGCGTCACCGCCAGGTTGGAAGCGATGCCGAGCACCTCGGGATGGTAGGGGCCGAGGACCTCGCGCAGCCGGGTCACCGTTCGCTGCTCGATCTGCAACGCCTGTTGGAGGCCCCCGAGGTCGGCCTGTGCATTGGCGAGGTTGATGGTGCTGTAGAGGGTGTGGGGGTGGGACTCCCCCAGTACCTCGGTCATCGTCTTGACGACCCTCTGCAACAACTGCTCCGCGGTCTCCGGGTCGCCGCAGCCCCAGTGGAAGATGCCCAGGTTGTTGATGGCGGCCAAGGTGTACGGATGGCGTTCGCCCGGCACCAGCATGTACTCGTCGACGACCTCCTGCGCCAGATCGCGGGCGGCGACCGGTTCATTGGCGGCGAAGAGGTCGGCGGCGAGGTTGAGGTCGCAGGCCAGCAGGTCGGGGTTGGCGGAGGTGTAGCGGGCCCGGTAGCGGTTGCGGGTGGCGGTGGTCAGCCGCCTGGCGTCCTCCAAGCGGCCTGCGCGGCGCAGGGAGACGGCGAGGCTCTTGGCCGCGGCCAGGGTGCCGGGGAAGGTGCGGCCCAACTGCTCCTTGTGGAGTTCGTAGGTGCGGCTCAGCAAGGAGACGGAGTCCTCGTACCGACCGACCTCTCGGAGGTCCCGGGCGAGGTTCATGGCGGAGGAGAGGGTGTAGGGGTGCTCGGGCCCGAGCACCTCGGTCCGGCGGTCGAAGACCTCCTGGTCGATCTCCAGCGCACGGGAGTACAGACCGGTCATCCGGAGGTTCAACGCCAGGTTGTTGGCCGCGGCCAGGGTCCGAGGGTGCGACTCGTGGAAGATCTGACTGAAGCCCTCGTGGGCCTCGGTCGCGAGCTCCATGGCCTCCGAGTAGCGGCCGAGCGTGCCGAAGTCCATCGCCAGACCGCTGGTGGTCATGTACGTGTGCGGATGGGTGGGGCCGAGCACCTCCCGCTGGCGCTCCAGGGTCACCTCGTCGAACTCCTTGGCCTCCACGTACCGGCCCTGCGAACGGTAGATGTTCGAGATGTGGAAGCGGAGGTAGAGGTACTGGAGGTCCTTGTTGCCCAGTTTGGCCCGCCAGACCTCGCGGACCTCGTTGGCGAGCGTCGACGCACTGGACCAGTCGCCCCGCTTCCAGAGGTAGCGCACCCGGTCGATAATCAGCCGACGGGTCTCGGGCTCCTTGCAGTCCCATGCCTCGGACGTGCCCAGATGGGGCCAGATGGTGGCGAACCGCGGCCAGGTCTCGGGGTTGTCGATGGGCTCGTCGTCATCGGGACGGGCCCCCGCGAGGACCCGGTGGACGGCGTGCCGCGCGTCCCGCTGCTCCTCCTCGGTCAACTGCGCCCGGATCACGGCCTGCACCAGCCGGTGGACCTGGATGCTGTTGTTGACCTGGTCGACCTTGGCCAGGGCGAAGCGGCCGATCTCCCGGATGACCCGCCCGAGTACCAGCTTCTCCTGGAGGGAGGCGTCATAGGGCTTGAGGGCCTCGATCATCTCCTTGCTGTAGAGGAGGTTCGCCGAGATGGGCTCGGGGGCGAAGAAGGCACAGAGTTGCAGCAGCCGTACCGCGGCCGGTGACCGCTCCTTGAGCCGTTCGATGGAGACGTTCCAGGTCGCGGCGACCGGCTGGGGGTAGCCTGCGGGCTGGTTGAGCCCCAGGACACTGGTGGCCTGTACGCGGAGTTCTTCCAGGTAGTCGGCGACCGGCGTCGCCGTCTCGGCGATCCAGGCGGCGGCCTGCTCCACGGCGAGCGGAAGGTCGCCGACCGCGGTGGCCACCTGGTCGGCGTCGGCGAGGGTCAGTCCGCGGGCCCTGCGCTGGAGGTGTTCGATCGACTCCTCGCGGGTGAAGACGTCGATGGGGAGGGCGTCCCCGTACTGGGACCAGGTCTGGTTGCGGGAGGTGACCAGGATGTGGCCGGGCCCCTGCGGCGGGAAGAACCGTTTCAGGTGCTCGGGGTCGTCGGCGTTGTCGAAGACGAGCAGCCACCGGGAGGACGGGACGCCGCGCCGCAGCAGGTCGATGGCCTCGCGGGACGCCGACGCCATGTCCTCGCCGCCCTGGGCCCCGAGGCGCGTGGCGAGTTCGGCGAGGCCGGCGATCACATCGTCGGGCTGCTCCGCCGGAATCCACCACACCAGGTCGTAGTCCGCCATGAACCGGTGGACGTACTCGATGGCGACCTGGGTCTTCCCCACGCCGCCGAGCCCGTAGAGGGTCTGCGGCTGGGGCAGCACGGCGGCCACCGTCATCCCGCCGCCCAACCGGTCGCGCATCCGCTCCAACGCCACCGACCGTCCGGTGAAACCGGGGTTGCGGGGCGGGGCGTTCCAGATCTTGGGCACGGTGCCGGGGAAGCGAGGACCGGGCGATGCCGTGTCCGGCAGTTGCGCCGGCCGGTCCAGCGCCCGCAGCAGGGCCGCCGACGCCTGCACCTCGTCGAGACGGAAGAGGTCCACGGGATTGCGGTCGATGTAGGGCGAGGTCAGTCGTACGTCCCCGACCCGGATGGGCAGCAGGTGGTGACGCCCGCCGGTCGGGTCCTCGGCCGCCGCGCGCTGCCACAACTCCATCGCCCGGGCCGACTTGAGGTACGAGCCGGACAACAGGATCACGGTGCGCGCGGCCGATTCGGCCAGCGACTCGTCGCCGGGCTGCGGCTCGGTGGAGACGTCCCGCGGAATGACCCGGAACCCGGCCCGCGAGAGGACGAACTCGATCCAGTCCGCCCACATGCGGTTCTCCGCCGCATAGCTCAGGAACAGATCGGCGGGGAGGGCGGGCCGACGGCGGGTGAAGGCGTCGCGGATGCGGAGGCGGATCTCGTCCCCGACCGCGGGCATGGAGGTGATCTCGCGCTCCGTGATCACCGTGGCGAGTCGCTCGAAGGCCGAGAGCAGCGAGTTGGTGAGCCCCGTCTCGTCGCCGAAGGTGGCAAGGGTCTCCTCGTAGGCGTAGTACGGCCGGTAGGGGATCTCCACCGCTCCCCAGTACGAGGTGAGTTCCTCGCCCGCGAGTCCGCTGGGGAAGCCGTCGAACTTCACCCGGGCCACAGCGCGCCCGGCGTCCGCCTTCTCCTTCTCGCCCTCGTCGATCCGCATGGGCACGGGATAGATCTTGATGCCCCGACCGCCGTACCGTTCGTCGATCTGGCGGGCCACGGATGCGGCGCCGTCAATGGACTGGTCGCTCAGCGTGAAGCAGTCGACCAGGATGTCGGGGAGGTGCACCGTACAGATGTCGGCGATGTCACTGAGGCCGGTGCGGCTGTCGATGAGGACGTAGTCGTAGTGGGCCTTCATGTCTTCGCGGAGCGCATCGAAGAAGAGGCCACCGCCGAGGCGGTCGTAGAAGTTGTCCCAGTCGAAGGTGGAGACCGTCGCGGAGTACTCGCGGTTCTGCCGGCCGGCGGAGACGAAGTCGAGGGTGCCGCCGGCCGGGAACTCCCAGCCGAGGTTCTCCGGAGTGAGGGAGACCGCGTGCGGTTGGACGCGGGCGTAGTCGACGTGCCAGTCGTCCCGGCGCGCCGTCTCGGGGGTGATGGCGGCCCAGGCGTACTCGGTGATCAGATCGATGACGCCCGTGGTGGCACCGAGGGTGGACGGGTCCAGGAAGGGGTGGAAGAACCGGTGCAGCCCCGGCGCCTCCAGGTCCCAGTCCACGGCCAGCACGCGTTTGCCGTTGGCGGCCAGGATCCACGCCGTGTTGGCCAGGGCCATCGTGCGCCCCGTGCCTCCCTTGTACGAGTAGAAGGTGACGATGCGTCCGTCACGACCGGCTGTCATCCGTGTCCTCCGCATCGGGGGCTGTTCCACGCGTGGGTGGGGCGAAGTGGGTGGTGCCGTACTCGGCCATCGGGCCGCGGAGTCTCGGGCGTTCGGGCCGGACGGTGCCGGCGGGCGGGGCCGGTGGATAGACCGCTGCGTGTCGGAGGTACTCCTGGGCCGCGGCCTCCACGACCTGCGGCAGCATCTGCCCGAACGCCTCCATGCTGAGCACGCCCTTGGCCGCGGCCCGGCAAGCGGCCCGGCCCTGTCTCATCTGGTGCGGCATGGTCCGCTCCAACTTCTCGACGAGTTGTGCCTCGGAGATCCGGCTCTGGGGGTCATCGCGGTTCCAGGGGACGACGACGCTCACCCAGGGCCGGGGCTCCGCGTCGAACGCGGCCAGCCGGGCGCAGCGGTCGTCGTCCTCCAGCGCCCAGCGGTCGACGAGGAGTATCTCGGGGCGGGTGGGCGGCTGATGGGGATCGGGGGGCACCTCGTGGTCGAACGAGGAGATGGTGGCCTGGTAGTTCAGCGAGCGGACGAGATCCTGTGCCACGTACGCGAGGGGGCGCGCGGACTCGGGGTGGTAGGGGTTCCAGTCCTGCGACTGCTTGCCGTAGTAGGCGGGCGAGCGGCCGTCGGGCAGTTCGTGGCGGGTGGGTGCGGCGATCATCAGATGCATCGGACGGGGACCGCCGGTGGTCTTGCCGAAGGCACTGGGCGCATGGCGGTAGTCGACGGGGCTGCCGGAGGCGATGCGGGTGGTGTCGGCGACGCTGACGATGCGTTTCGCGAGTTCGTAGACGGCGGCTTCGTACTCCTCGGCGAAGATCCGCAGTTTGATCAGACCGTAGAGGCCGTCGGTGACGTAGCGGTCGCCGAAGGCACCGTGGTTGAACTGGAGTCGCTCCGCCGGGCCGGGTAACTGCTCGGGCGGCATCGGCACCCAGAGCGCGGGGACGATCGCCTCGGCCGAGCGGTTGCTCTTGGCCTGGTGGTAGATGGCCCGTTGGGCGAAGGCGTACCACTCCTTGCCGCACATTTCGCTGGCGAAGTAGCGGGGGGAGAAAAGGGGGACGAAGACCCGGCAGGTCGCGAGGACCTCGCCGAGCCGCTCCGACCAGCCCTCTCCCGAACGGATTTCGCGGTCGATGAATCCGGCCTGCGCGCCGGCCGGGAGGTCGGTCATCGCCATCACATGGCCGCACAGGTCGCGGAACAGCCGTTCCACCCACATGTCGGGGTCGGGACCGCCCGCCCCGTAGCGAGGGGTGTGCGCGTAGCTCAGGAAGAAGTATGGGCGATGGTCCGGCGTACGCTGCGCTGAATCCGACACACGACCCCCGTCCTGTGTGAACGCCCGCTTCCCCAGCCGGCCTGGTCATGGGCCACGGGCGCATTCATCATTCCGGAGCCCGGCACGCTCCACCCCCCTGCCGTTCAGTCAATCAGCGCCGCTTTTCGGTCATCCACTCAACGGCGTGATCAACGGCGGCCCTGACCGAGAACATTCTTGCGGGCCTTCCTCCTAGTTGTCCCTTCTGCTCCACTCCCCAGCCGAAGGCGGCACCGATCGCGCCGAAGTCGCTCTCGTCGAGTTGAACGTCTTCGAACTCCGTCCATTCCTTCCCGCCGTCAGGAAGGCCAACTACACAACGATACGACCGCAGCGGGGCTTTCGTCCGGTATTCGGCAAGATGAAATGCGGTACAGACGTCGAAATCCACATCGATCATGAGGACTTGGGCATTCGCTCGATACAGCGCACCGAGCGGGGAGTTCTCTCCGAGGTGGGAGGTGCGGATGTGGTGGTCGAGGAGTTCATGCGCCCGTGGGCCGATCGCCGCGAACGAGGTCTGCGGATGGGCGCTGCGCACGGCCCCCGGAGCGGTGCGTACGGACTCGGCCAACCGGCCCATGCCGTGACTCGGCGTACGAGCCGGGTCGAAGGCCGGCATGTCCGCCCGGAAGGCCGCCGCCTGCTCGGGTGTCATCCCGCGTACGTGGGCGCGGTGGACGTCCGACGTATCGGAGTTCCCCGCCGTGAAGGTGGGCACGACCAACGTCCCGGTGGGGCCCACCGCGTCGAGCAGGGCGTCGCGCAGCGTTTCGCTGTGGAGTCCCGTGGCCCGCAGGGAGGCATGGACGAGCACGGTCATTCCCGGGCGGACGCCGACGGCCCGTAGGGGCAGCGCGAGCCGTGCCCGCACCTCGGGCCCGCTCATGGCGCCGCTCCCGTACACGACCCCTGGTCGCAGGCGGAACCGATGACCGGCAGCGGCGACCGTCCGGCGGAGTCGGCTTCGATCGGTACGGAACCCTGCCGCGGCGGCCTGGGCGTCCAGCGATCCGGCGCGGAGGGTGCTGGCGCAGAACGGTCGGGGTCGGCGGGATCCGGTGTGGCGGGATCCGGCAACTCCCTGCGCAGTCGGGCCAGCAGGCGACGACCGCCGACCGTCAGCTCCGGTGCACGCTCCAAGGTGTCGAGCGCGCATCTGGCCTGATCCGCACCCTCGGGGTCGAAGGCGGCGAGCGCCGCCCTCTCATTGACCCCCGCCAGCAGTTCGGACACCGGCACCTCCTCGTCCTGCCACGGCACCGGATGGCACCACCAGCCGTCCTGTGCGTAGAGATCGGTGACGTCGAGCAGGGCGTTGAGCTGCGCCCGCCGTGCTGCGCGGAGCAACTCCACCGCGAACCGTTCGGGACGAGGGACGGGTGCGATGCCCAGCGCTCCATAACCGTGCCCGCGCAGGGCCTGGTCACGCGTGGCCGACCGGCCAAAATTCGAGGGTACGAAAGGCGCGTCGGAGGCGAGGCGGGTGAGGGGGGTGAGCGTGCCGAGGCCGTGGGCCACCTCCGCGGCCTGCTCGGGTGCGCGCCGGCGGATGAGCTTCCAGGCGTCGATGAACGCGTCGTTCCAGTTCTGGACCTCTGCGGGGGTCAGTCGGGCCAGCGCGGGTGAACCGAAGCAGTCCCGGTAGCGGTCGAGGTCGTCGAGGCGCAGCAGGGGCGCACCGGCGGCACCGCCGATCGTGCGGACGGGCTGCCAGTGGTCGTCCGCGACCGCCGCGCGCACTCGGCGTGAGGTCCCGCCGAGCGTGGCCACGAACCCGTCGGTGGTGGCCTCCACGCGGACGGGTTCATGAGCGCGCGCATGGGTCTCGTGGCCGTCGCCCAGGCGCAGCACCCCCAGACCGGGCAGGTGCAGCAGGCCGTCCTCGTGGGGCACGAGGACCGGAGTGGGGACGCCGGCGGTCACCAGCGCGGAGGCGAGGTAGCAGGGCAGTCGCCGGGCCCGTGTCACGGCGTCGGGGCGTCCGTTCAGCAGTGCTTCCAGGGCGTCCGTCAGCCAGGTGCGGGTGTAGGGGTGGCTCCAGACCGGGTCGAGGACCTCGCCGTCCGCGTCCAGGTCGAGCGTCAACTGCCAGGCGCGGTCCCACGCCGGGCCGCCGCGACCCGCGAGTTCACCGTGGAGACGGGCGAGCAGGGTGCGGGCCAGCTCCCGGTGCTCGGCGAGCAGCGCGCCGGGGTCGGTGATCGCGGCGGGTACCAGGGCGTCGGCGGTGCGGTGTTCGATACCGCGGATGAGCCCTTCGAGGTCGGTGCAGTAGACGGACGGGCTGTCGAAGCCCAGGCGCTCGCTGTAGCGGTGGGTGTAGAGCCCGCCTCCACAGGACCGTACGACGGGGCATCGACGGCAGGTTCCGCTCACTCCCGCGAGTTCGCGTTGCCGGGCCTTGACCCCCGGGTGGGCGGCGACCTCGTCGAAGGTGTGGTGGAACACGTCGAAGCCGGTGGCCGCGGCTCCTTCGTAGGCGCTCTTGAGGGAGTCGACCTGCTCCAGCGTGCCGTCGGTCTCCACGACCACGAGATCGGTGGGGGCGAGGCCGAGGGATTCGGTGAGGCTGGGTCCGCCGGCGAGAGTGGAGAGCACCGACTCGAACAGGCGCACCGGTACGCGTCGGCCCTGTGCGTCCCAGTGGTCGAAGACGGTCAGCAGCCAGTCCGCATAGGCCGTGGGCGACCCGTTCGGGCGGGCCGGGGGTGCGTCCCAGGTGGCGTGCGGCAGCAGGAAGTCGATGCGCGGCGGGTCCAGGTCGGCCAGGGCGTCATAGACGGCGACGGGGTCGTTGGCCACGTCGACGGTGCACAGGAGGCCGAGGTACAGATGGCGGTAGCGGTCCTCACGCAGCAGGTCGACGGCCCTGAGGACCAGTGGGTGACTGGTGCGGCCGTCGGCGAAGCGCCGGTGGCGATCATTGGCGGTGCGGTCGCCGTCGAGGGAAATGCCGACCTTGACGTTGAATTCGTCGAACAGGTCGAGATAGCGCGGGCTGAGTTGTAAGCCGTTGGTGTGGATGCGCAGATCGAGTTCTGCGAGGGAATCGAGCGCGCGGGTGAGCTCCTCACACACGCGTCGCAATCGAGCGGGCCCGGCCAGTAGAGGCTCCCCTCCGTGCAGGATCACTGACACGGAGGGCAGGGCATGGCTCTTAACATGCTCGGCCAGTCGCAGAGCTGTCCAGCAAATCGCTTCGTCAGAGATTGCCTTGGGGCGGGTAAGCCAGCTCTGATCAGCGTGTTCATAGATGTAGCAGTGGTCACATGCGAGATCGCACCTGCTGTGGACCTTGAGAACGATCTCGCGGAATGGGACCAGTGGTCCTGTCATTCGGCCAGTCTAGAGCGCCGAGTTGAAGGTCGACGTCCGCAGGACGCGGTCGGCGGTGACGGGGATGATCCGCGCGAGCTTCTTGGCCGCCTCGCCGCCCCGGGCGTCGATCTGCGCCAGAGGGACGCGGTTCATCTTCGCAGACGCGAAGGGTGCGGAGGTGTGAATTGCCATGGGGGGCCGTCCTTGATCGTATGTCCAACGCGAATCACCACGCACCATTGCGGTGGTGGCGGCACGACTTTACTCTCATGGCCACTCGCAGCAACTCAGGTCGACGTCACCGTACAAAAGAGTTGCGTCACATTCCCTGAAGCGAGTGCGGATCAAGTCATTCCGCCTAAAGGGTGAAGGTCATAACCGCAGACAGGGGGGCACATGACCGGGTTTCCCGGGCCAACGGGCAGCATCGTGTTCCGTAACAGGGATCTGCCGGCTCTCTTCCACCACACCGACTCGACGGCCATCTCCCACCAGCGGGAAGCAGTCGGATCGACCAAGCTCCAACTCCTCCTTCTCGTCCTGGGCGCTGCGGCCTCCGCGCTGCCCGCCTCGGCGAAAGCGGGAGACTCCATCCAACTCTCGGGCGTTTTAGCGGTATTGGCGTATGCCGGGGTACTTCTCGTCGGCTACCGGGCCGGGAGACGCAGCGCAAAGTCGCATTGGCAACTCAATCGTTCAGCGGCCGAGTTCATCAAGTCGTTGTGCTGGCGTTACGCGGTGCACGGCGCGCCCTTCACCACGACGGCCACTGCATCGGACGAACTGTTCGCCAACCGCCTGGAAGAAGGACTTCGGGAGTTGGTGAAAGTCGGCTGGGAAGATCCTCGCACCGGTCGGACTCCGACCGCGAACGGAGAAATGATCACGGCGGCGATGCGTCGGCTGCGCGCCGAATCAT
The DNA here is from genome assembly GCF_040638655.1 of Streptomyces sp. NPDC005963. Classification (NCBI taxonomy): domain Bacteria; kingdom Bacillati; phylum Actinomycetota; class Actinomycetes; order Kitasatosporales; family Streptomycetaceae; genus Streptomyces; species Streptomyces sp. NPDC005963. The sequence goes on from NZ_JBEXVD010000021.1 coordinate 79,899, forward strand.
TCAGCATTCGCAAAGAGACCTATGTCAGGGATCGATTGATCGAACAGCGCAACTGGTACCGCCGCCGCACGGCGAACTCTCGGCGTGCCACCCGATTATGGTCGTTGTCGATCGGTCTGCTGACTCTGGCCGCCCTGTTCCTTTCGCTTTTGCACACCTTCTCCTTGGTCGACTCCCTTCCCGTGACGGGAGCGCTCTCGGCCGCGGCGGCAGGTTCTCTGGCATGGGGCGAGGTGCGTCGACATCAGCCGTTGATCGCCGCGCATTCGCTGGTGGAGGAGGACTTGGCGGCCATGCACACAGCGATGGAGTCCTCTGTCACGGAGGCGCAATGGCCTTCGGCGGTGTACGAGACCGAGCGCATCGTCTCTCCACAGCACACGGACTGGCTGGCGCGGCACCGCAGTTGACGACGGCGAACTGCTGCCCGGGGTTTGACCTCGACCGCGCCCGCACCTCGCGGGCCGGTCGAGCGCCTCGGGCCGCGCGGGCCATCGGACCGGGCGGGCGCCTCCCGGTCGGGCATGACGCAGAGTGGTCCCCGTCCTCGGTCCCGCCACGGCGGCCGAGGACGGGGACCACCGTCAGTCCCGTACGAGCCCCTCACGCCAGACGACGGTCACCGGCCGTCCCAGCCCCCGGGCGTAGTGGACGATGTCGGCCGTCCCACCCAGACCACGGGCCGGACGGCCGTCCCACACTGCGAGAAGGTGATCGCAGTTGTCGGCGATGTAGGCGCCCGCCGCGTAGTACGCCTCGTCGGTGGCGTGCGGGAAGTCCAGACTGACCTGGCGTGCGGCCCGATGCCTCAGTGCCTCGTAGCATCCGCGCTCCCTCGGGCCGGTGAACCCGTCCGCGTAGTCGCCGCTCGGCACCACCACGGTCAACTCGGCCCCGCAGTCGAGCGCGAGGTCGGCGAAGATCTGGTCCGCGCCGACGGCCAGGCTGGACAGGGCTTCCATCGCACCGCCGTGCTCCTGGAGTACGGCGAGGATCCCCGCCCGGATGTGGGCCACCGCCTCGGCGGGGATGTTCCGGTGACCGGTCACTCCGATGCGCTTCACCTTGGGTGACCCCCCTCGTCCGCGGCACCTGATGCCCCCTACATCGTCCCAGAAGCAGGCGTGGCGTCGAGCCCCCGGCGACCGCTGTCGGACGGGGGCGCGCACTCCTTCGGCAGGGGGTCAGTCGGCCAGGAGGTTCCGCTCCCCCGCGGCGATCGGCACCACCAGGGTGTTCCCGGGCGGCGGGAACGGACAGATGAAGTGTTCGGCGAAGGCACACGGGGGCAGTTGGGCCCGGTTGAAGTCGACGGTCACGACCCCGTCCGCGTCCGGAGCCGCAGGTCGCAGAAACCGGAAGCGATAACTGCTGTCCCCGCTGGTCCCATCGGCGAAGACCGCCCACAGGGAACCGTTGTCCTCCACCGCCACGTGCAGCGTGTGGACCTGCCCGTCCAGGGTGAAGAAGATCTCGCCGTCGAGGCCGAGACCCCGCTGTCGGCCATCTGCGTTCTCGACCCGGATGCTCTGCGGCTGCGCATAGCCGCGAAATCGTCCGGGCAGCACCCAGCGGGGGTCGTAGACGGTCGTGTCGATGCCGGCGAAGGACTGCCGTGCGGGTGAGTCGGGGTCGAAGTCGCGTACGGCCCAGAGTCCTTCGCGCCGCAGGACGACCAGGCGCCGCGCCCCCTGGGCGACCCGGGAGCCGGCGATCGGCCCCTGGTCTGCGGTGAGTCGGACGCTGCCGGTGAAGGGCTTGTCGTCCACGGTCAGGCCGTCCGCCGCGGTGGCCGTGAGCAGCAACTGGTCGCCGTCGTCGAGCCAGACCCCGGCGATGTCCGGGAGACGACCGTCCGGGTGGTCGTCGAGCCAGTGGGTACCGGTCAGCGAGAGCGGTCCGTCGGGTGCGGAGATCGTGGCGAGGCGCCGCTCGTGCCAGTGGTGCCACGCGTCGAGATCGGTCCGCGCTTCCGCCCCGGACGGTCGTTCTCCCGGGCCGGCCGCGCCCGGCGCTCCCCCGGCGGCGAAGCTCCCGCCCGTTGTGCCCCGCCCGTCCCCGTCGTCCGCTCGCTCCTCATCGCCTCTCATGCCGTCAACCCTTCCACACCGGTTCGGCCAGCCCGAGATGCGAGCGGAGCGTCGTGCCCGAGTACTGCGTACGGAAGACACCGCGCTCCTGGAGCAGCGGCACCACCTCGTCCACGAACTCGTCGAGACCACCGGGCGTGCGATGGGGGACGAGCAGGAATCCATCGGCCGCGCCCGAGCCGACGTACGCACTCATCTCGTCCGCCACCCGTTGGGCCGTGCCGACGAAGGACTGTCCCGAGGTCGCCTCGATGACGGTCTGTCGGATCGACAGCCCCTTCCGACGGGAGAGCTCCCGCCAGCGCGTCGCGGTGCGACAGGGGTCCCCGGCCCGCGCCCATCCCTGGGCGAGTACGGCTTCGGGGTCCGGGTCGATCTCGGGCAGCGGGCCGTCGGGGTCATACGAGGACAGGTCCCGGCCCCAGACCTGTTCCAGAACGAGGATGGCCCGCTGCGGGGAGACCTGTTCGCGGCGGATGACGGCGGCCGTCGCCTGCGCCTCTTCGTCGCTCTCCCCGAGCACGAAGGTCACTCCCGGCATGATCTTGAGGTCGTCCGGCTCTCTGCCGTAGGCGGCGAGCCGCGCCTTCACATTGCGGTAGAAGGCGCGACCGGCCTCCGGGTCGCCGTGGCGGGTGAAGGCGACGTCCGCGAAGGCCGCGGCGAACTCGCGCCCCTCGTCGGAGTCACCGGTCTGGATGACGACGGGGTGGCCCTGGGGAGAGCGGGGCACCGTGAACTCGCCCTCGACGGCGAAGTGCCGTCCCGCCCGGGCGACGGGACGGGCCTGGCCGTCGGGGGTCCAGGAGTCCCACAGTTCCCGTGCGGTCGCGACGAACTCGGCGGCCCGGGTGTAGCGGTCGACCCGGTCGGGACAACTCCCATGGCGGAAGTTCTCACCGGTGAAGGCGTCGGCCGCGGTCACCACGTTCCAACCCGCCCGCCCACCGCTGAGGTGGTCGAGCGAGGAGAGTCGGCGGGCGAGTTCGTATGGCTCGTTGAAGCTGACGTTGACGGTCGCCGCCAGACCGAGCCGGTCGGTGACCGCGGCCAGCGCGTTGAGCAGCGTGATCGATTCGGGACGTCCGGCCACGTCCAGGTCGTGGATCAGTCCCTTGTGCTCCCGTAAGCGCAGACCCTCGGCGAGGAAGAAGAAGTCGAACAGGCCGCGTTCCGCGGTTCTGGCCAGGTGCTCGAAGGTCGCGAAGTCGATATGGCTACCGGAGGTGGAGCTGTTCCAGGCCGTGGTGCTGCTCACTCCGGGGAAGTGGGCCGCGAGATGGAGGGCGCGCTGGCGCGTGTCGGTCATGAGCTCCCCTTGCTGAGTGCATAGCGGTTGGCCGGCCGGGCGAGCCCGAGGTGTTCGCGCAGCGTCCCGCCGGGGTGGAAGGTGCGGAAGACGCTCCGGTGCTGGAGGAGCGCGACGGTTCCGTTGACGATGCGTTCGAGATCGCGGTGGGGGGCGATCGGGGCGAGGTGGAAGCCGTCCACGGCACCCGCCGCATACCACCGGGCGATCAACTCGGCGAGTTCCACCGGGCCGCCGCTGTAGTGCGAACCCGGGGTGGTGAGCCGGGGCCCGCAGGAGAAGCCGACCAGGCCGGGTTCCGGCCTCGGCTCGCTCTCGCCGAGGTCGACCGCGAGCGAGAGCAGGACCCGCAGGGACGACGGGTCGCGCCCATGGGTCTCGGCGTCCTGGTGCAGCGCGGCGCGCAGAGCGGCTGCCTGTTCGGGTGAGGAGGCCCGGATGAGGACCACGTCGGCGTACCGGGCGGCCGTCCGCCGGCCCTCGTCACCGGCTCCGGTGATGTCGATGGCGGTGACCGGCCGTCCCTGTGGCGGCCGGGGCACGGTGGAGGGGCCGCGGACGCTGAAGCGGGTGCCTTCGAAGTCGACGTAGTGCAGTTTCGATCTGTCGATGAATCGACCGGTCTCCTTGTCGTGGACCTCGGCGCCGTCCTCCCAGCTGTCCCAGAGTCGGGCCACGGCGTCGGCGACCTCACCCGCCTCCCGCCACAGTTCGTCGGTGGGGGCGGCGGGACGACGGCCGAAGAGCCGGGCCTCCGCCTGGGTGGGCGAGACCCCCACGGCCCACCCCGCCCGGCCGCGGCTGACCCAGTCGAGGGTGGCCACGGCGGTGGAGACGTGGAACGGCTCGGTGTGGGTGGTGGTCACCGTGGGCACGAGACCGATGCGCCGAGTGGCGGGGGCGACCCGGGCGAGTACGGCCAGGGCGTCGAGTCCCGGGCGGGCGAACGAGTCACCGAGGGTGACGAAGTCGAGGGTGCCGCGCTCGGCGAGGGTGACGAGGTCGGTGTAGTGGTCGGCGTCGTACCGCGCCGGGCCGTCGAGCGCGACGGCGAGGTGCAGCGAACGGGTGCGTGACATGGGGATGCCTCTCCGGATGGTCGTTCCAGGGCGGGCGTGGGAAGTCGTACTGCCGGGTTCGAGCTGGGGGCTCGTTCCGGTACGGACGGGATGTCACCGTTCCGCGACCCGCCCCGTGGGAGCGGAGCGAGCTGACGGATGAACGGGGCTGAGGAGGTCGCTCTCGTCCGGCCCGCTTGGTCGGAGCGGGGCAGACGGGGGCGGGTGCTCAGTGCGCCGGTGCGCCGGGAAGTCGGGGTATTGGTCCGACCGGCCGCACGGGTCCGCGCCCCGGCCCCGCGGTGCGCTGGGGACAGGGCTCAGCGGCAGAGAAGTCAGAGGCGGCAGCAGCGGCAGAGTGGTGGAGCGGCACGGGTTCCGTCCCGCTCCGGGTGGACGACGCGTTCACGGGGTGCGGATGCAGCGAAGTCCACTGGGACGGACGGGGGTCATCCGCCGTCGCGATGGTCGAACGGTCAGCGCACAGCGGGGATCCGGCGGCCCTGGTCGGCCGCCCGACGTCCGTCGCCGAAGGCGCGTTCATCGGTGGGCCACCGGGCAGGAGCCGACGCACGGGCGAGGAAGTCGGAGGAAAGGCCAGCGGGGCCGGCTGCGCGGCACGGCTGTCGAAAGGGGGTCTGCGAACACGGCCATGGCAAGAACTCCGTCGATACGGGACCGATCTCGGAGTTCGCCTTCACCCAGCACGCGGACAGCGTGGAGCCTGCGCACCGTGTGACACCGGTGCTGTGGAACGACGCGCGCGAGGGCCGCGCCCCTCAGCACGACCTGGTCTGAGGCTGAGGGTGGCGACGGTCCGCTGTCAAGGCTGTCCACACTGTGAACGCTTTGTCTCACGGCAGTTGACGCACCGTGGGATGCCTGTTCCACTTGGGCCATGTATCGACAGCGGTTGCTGGTCAGGCGCTCCCACATCGACTTCGGTCATGTGTGGTCCGCGTCCTGTTGACCCCACCGTGTTGTCCCATTCGGCGCCGATCCGGCCGCCTTGCACCTCGTATCCCCTGTGTCTTCCGTGTCATTGAGTGTCCGTGATCGCCGCCGTTCGTACTCTCCGACGGTGACGGTACGGCGCACCTTCCCTCTGGACCGGCCCCGGGATGCTCGCCCTTCACCCACCGCACGACGCGCGCCCCCCCTCCCCTCAGCACACGTCTGCTCGATCGGTACCGGCCTACCCGGGCTCGACCACCCGGTAGGCCGGTTCCGCCCTGCCCGCGCGGGGCGACGGTCAGTCGCAGGGGCAGCAGCAGCCGTCGCAGTTGCAGTTGCAGTCCGGGCAGTCACCGTCGCGGCAGCACCCACGGCGCTTCTTGCGCGACCAGGGCCCCTCGTACTCCTTGGCGCAGCAGATCTGGCAGGTGCAGAAGAGGTAGGTGAACATGCCGCAACCCGCGAGGAGGGAGCGCGGACGGGGTCGTGGGGGCTCACCGCCGAAGTGCGGTGACGAGCCGCCGCCGGGGCCGCCCGGCGCTCCGGGGGCGCCACCGTGCGCACCTCCGGAGGGACCGCCCGCGTAGGGGTTCCCTCCGTACGGGCCCGCGCCGTAGCCGTCGTGGGGCCGCCCCGAGCCCGGGACGGCCGCCTGCGCTCCGTGCGCGCAGGAGACGGTGCCGAAGGCGCGGTCCACCGCGGAGGCCAACTCATGGGCGAGCAGCACGTGGACCAGTCGGTCGTCCGTGAACCGGGCGTCCTTCAGGGCCAGGCGCACCCCGTGCACGGCGTCGTCGGCGAGTCGGCGGGCTTCGGTCCGTGCGGTGCCGGTCGCGGTGAGGGGGTTCCAAGCTCCTGACGCGGCGTCGGCCTGCTGGTCCTCGACGGCGTCCAGGAGATGGGCGAGGCGGCCGAAGAGCCGTCCCGCCTCGGCCAGGGGCGCCTCGTTGTGGGGTTGCCCGGCGAGTACGGCGGTGTGGGCGAAGGCCGCCGCCGTGGCGGTCTCGGTGGGCTCGGTGACGGTGAGCAGGGAGGTGCCGGGCCCTGCGAGCGCTTCGATCCCCGGCTGCCGGTCGACGGCGTCGAGGAGGACGGCCGTGTCGAAGCCGAGGTCCGCGCCGGCCCGGGCGCCGGCCCGGTCCCACCCGCGGGCGACCCTGCGCGCGGCGGCGGCCACGGGGCGGCGGGCCAACAGCCCGTCCCGGTCGGCGACGTGGTCACGGACCTTGGCCGAAGCCAGCACCAGGGAGACGGCGGCTGCGAGCCGTGCCCCCTCGCCGCGGGCGACGGGAGTGGTCCGCATGGCCCGCAGCGGACAGGGGCCCGCGGTGCGGCGGGCGTCCGGAGTGCGTTCGGACTGAGCTTCCGTCAGAACCGAGATGATCAGGCCGTCGTAGTTGGTGACCACCCGGGCGAACTGGCCGTGATCGGCGCGCAGCGCCAGACAGAGCCCGCACAGATGGGCCATCCACTCTGTCTTGAGTCCTTCGGTCAGACGGTGGCTACAGGGCTTGACTATGCCAAACAATTGGTGATCCCCCGTGAATCGTTTCAGCAGTGCGGACGCATCGTAGCCAGCGGGTCGAGTGCTCGGTTCACCCGTCCGTCCCCCACATCACCCATCTGGCCCGAGATTTATATTTTGAGCTGATGACCGGCCTTGTACAGGAAGAACTCTGACGAATCACCACATCTTCTGCACCAGTACCGTCACGAAACCTCTGCGCGGCGACTATCCACTTGGCGCTCGATCCGCATGATGAACGAGCATGGGGACAGGAAAGACAAGAGACCGCTAGTGAGCGGACCGCAGTGGAAGGAGGCGTCGATGGGATCTGTGCGCAAGGCCAGCGCCTGGCTGGGACTCGTCGAGGACAACGACGAGCGTTACTACGGCGATGACTACGCCGAGTACGCCGAGGGCGCCGAGACGGGTGATGCCTGGGTCACCGACCCCCGGGTGCGGGTGACTCCCTCCGACTCCGTCCAGGAGGAACAGAGCCGCAGGATCGCCACGGTCTCGCCCTCCTGCTTCCGCGACGCGCGCGGTATCGGGGAGTTGTTCCGCGACGGAGTGCCGGTCATCGTCAACCTCACCGCGTTGGACTCCCCCGACGCCAAGCGCGTGGTGGATTTCTGTGCGGGGTTGACGTTCGGCCTGAAGGGTTCCATCGAGCGGGTCGCCGCCCGGGTCTTCCTGTTGAGCCCGGCGCACACCGACGTCGTCAACGCCGAGCCCGCGGGGCGCGCGCAGGACGGCTTCTACAACCAGAGCTGAGCGGGGTGCTCGCCGGCCGATCCGGTCACCGAGCCGCCGTGGTCGCCCGTCGACCGGCCCGCAGAAGGCGCTTCGCCGCGCCGCTGGGAGCCGGCCGGTCCCAGTGGCGCGGCGCGCGGGCTCACCGGAAGGCGTCGAGGCCGGTGAGCGCCTTGCCCAGCACGAGTTGGTGCATTTCCGCCGTGCCCTCGTAGGTGAGCACCGACTCCAGATTGGTCGCGTGGCGCATCACGGGGTACTCCAGGGAGATCCCGTTGGCCCCCAGGATCGTGCGGGCGGTACGGCAGATGTCGATCGCCTCCCGCACATTGTTGAGCTTGCCGAAGCTGATCTGCTCCGGACGGAGCCGGCCCGCGTCCATCCGCACGCCCAGGTGGTGGGCGAGCAGGATGCCCTTGTGGAGTTCCACCGCCATATCGGCGAGCTTGGCCTGCGTCAGTTGGAAACCACCGATGGGCTTGCCAAACTGCTCCCGCGTACGGGAGTAGTCCAAGGCGCACTCGAAGCTCGCACGGGCCGCGCCCATGGCACCCCAGACGATGCCGTAGCGGGCGTGGCTGAGGCAGCTGAGCGGACCCTTGAGGCCGGTGACACCGGGGAGTACGGCATCGACGGGCAGCCGGACCTCGTCCAGGACCAGCTCGCTGGTGACGCTCGCACGCAGGGACCACTTGTGCTTGATCTCCGGAGCGGAGAACCCCGGAGTTTCCGTGGGGACGACGAAGCCTCGGATGCCCTCGTCCGTCTGGGCCCAGACGACGGCGACGCCGGCCACCGATCCATTGGTGATCCACATCTTGCGCCCGGTCAGCACCCAGTCCGTGCCGTCGCGCTTGGCACGGGTGCGCATGGCCGAAGGGTCGGAGCCGTGGTCGGGTTCGGTGAGTCCGAAGCAGCCGATGGTCTCCCCCGCCGCCATCGACGGCAGCCAGTGCTGCTTCTGCTCCTCGGAGCCGAAGCGGTGGATGGCGTACATGGCCAAGGAGCCCTGGACGGAGACCAGGGACCTGATGCCGGAATCGGCGGCCTCCAGCTCCAGACAGGCCAGTCCGTACTGGACGGCGCTGGCACCGGCGCAGCCGTAGCCCTCCAGGGACATGCCGAGCGCACCGAGCGCACCGAGTTCCCGGGCCAGTTCATGGACGACGGGCAGTTCTCCGCGCTCGTACCAGTCGGCGACGGACGGCAGTACGCGGTCCGTCGCCCAGGTGCGGACGGTGTCGCGGATGGCCAGGTCTTCCGGGCTCAACAGCTCGTCGAGACCGAGCGGATCGCGGGGATCGAAGGGGGCGGGCTTGGACGGTGCGGACATCGGACGGCCTCCGGCAACACTCGCGCGGACAACACTCACGCGGACTCGGCAACAGCAGGACGGGGCTAAAACTAGCAGTGCTAGCCTCCGGGCCGACGTTACGGGTCAGCGCGTCGTCCGTCCAGACCAGGTCACCTCATAGGGCTCACGGTCCGTTGCGCCGCTGACCTGGGTTTCCTCGGGAGCGGGCGCCCCTGCGCTGCTGCGGTGCCCTCTACTGTTGCCGACCGCCCCCGGGCCTCGCCCCTGGCGTGCAGCCCGTACCGCGTCTCCACCGGCCCCGGGCGCATCGACGTCATCGGGGGCGTTGCGGCGGGCCGGCACCTGCGCCTCCCCGGGCCTCCGATCGAGGGCGTCGGAACGTCGGGGCGGCGGGCAGTGCTGCTGCACCTCGGTGCAGTCCATCAGCCGGGGCAGCTTCAGCGCCGCCAGCGCACCGAGGAGGAGGAGCCCCGCACTCACCAGCAGGGTGATGTGAAGGCCGTGGACGAAGGACTGTCGGGCGGTGGTGCGCAGCACCTCACCGGCCGTGCCCCCGAGCTGGTCCGCCATCCGATACGCGCCGCCCAAGGAGTGGGACGCCGCCTCGCTCGCCGGCTTCGGGACCCCGTTCAACGACTGGAAGGCCGGGGCATAGGCGGCGTTCATGACGCTGCCGAGGAGGGCGATGCCCATCCCCGCGCCCAGTTGGTAGGAGGTCTCGCCGATGGCAGCCGCACCGCCCGCGTGCTCGGCGGGGGCTTCGCTGAGCATCGACTCGTACGCGGCGAACAGGGTGGTCTGAAGGCCGAAGCCGAGCAGGACGAAGCCCGTGGTGAGGAGGAGTGGCCGGTCCTGCTCACCCATCATGACCAGCAACAGCACGGCCACGGCGGTCAGGACGAAACCCCAACCGGCCATCTGCCGCGGCCCCACCCGCCGCAGGGTGTACGAGCCGCTGGCGCCCGCGGCCATGGCGGCGAAGGTCAACGGCAACAGGCGCAGTCCGGTTTCCATCGGGCCCAGTCCGAGGATGAGCTGGAGGTATTGGACCGCGATCAGTTCCAGCCCCACCAGCGCGAGCATGGCGAGGACGATGCAGCCGACGGAGGTGGAGAAGGTGGCCGTGGCGAACATCCGCACGTCGATCAACGGCCGGGGACGGCGACGCTGGCGGCGGACGAACAGCGCCAACAGCACCGCGCCCACCACGAGGGGCAGCGCGGTGGCGAAGTCGAAGGGGCCGTGCCCCACTCCAATCCGCTTGACGCCGAGCACCACACCGAGGACTCCGGCTGCGGCCATCAGTGCGCCCAGGACGTCCCAGGGCCCGTCGTGGCCGCCGCGGGACTCCGGGAGCAGCCAGCGGGCCAAGGGGAAGATCACCAGCATCAGCGGGATGTTGATCAGGAAGACCGAGCCCCACCAGAAGTTCTCGACCAGGAAACCGCCCAGAACCGGCCCGGTGGCGGCGCCGACCGCGGCCACCGCCGTCCAGATCCCGATCGCGGTGGCCCGCTCGCGCCGGTCGGGGAAGACCGTCCGGAGGATCGACAGGGTCGCCGGCATGATCATGGCGCCGCCGACGCCGAGCAGGGCGCGCGCGGCGATGAGTATCTCGGGGGTTTCGGCCAGAGCGGCCAGGGCGGACGCCAGACCGAAGATCCCGTAGCCGATCAGCAGGACCAACCGACGCCCGACCCGGTCGCCGAGGGTGCCGAAGAGGATCAGGAGGGCGGCGCAGATCAAGGGGTAGGCGTCCACGATCCACAGCAGTTCGACTCCGCTGGGGCGCAGGTCCTCGGTGACGGCCGGGACGGCGACGTGGAGCACGGTCGCGTCCACCGCGACCAGGAGCAGACTGACGCACAGGACCAGCAGGACGACCCAGCGGCTCCCACCGCCGCCGACGGCACGCAGACGCGCCACGGCCGTGGTCATCCCTGACATGCACTACCTCCCGTGGTTCCCTCGCGCTCGGCGGGCCAGCCGGGGACGGGGACATCCCTCAGGCGGTCCAGGCATCGACGGGCGAGTGATCCGTCAGCGTACGCCAGTTCCAGCCGAAGACATGAGGCCCGTTCCCCAACCGTCGGGGGACGAGGTATGTGGCCTCCGCCACGCAGGTGCCCCGGGGGCCGGTCGACACACGGGCCGGACCAGCGCTGCATACAGCTGTCCCATGCCCTCGTGCACCGCGCACGAGGGCGCCGGACGGGTCCGAGAAGAGCATCACCCAAGATGAGAAAGAATTCATACGACTACCCACAGGCGCCGATTTACACCACAGAAAGGACATTCGACAGAAGGGTCAGTGCAAATGAGACGTGGCCCTTGGGGGATTTTCCCGATGGCCTTGAATATCCCTCATGACTGAGACCCACTCCACATCACATCGTCATCACAAAGACGCTGGATCGGGCTAGCCAACAGCTCACTCGCTGTAACGTCGATTGGGTGCGTACCGACATCTTCGCCCGCTTGGACCGGGAGCCGGAACCGCCGAAGATAGAGATCCCGCGGATGAGCCGCACCCGTCTCGCCCTCTTCGGCGGGACGTCTGCGTTCTACCTCGCCATCGTCGTCGCCGTTCTTGCCTCGACCTGGCTGGTGATCATCGACTGGAAGGTGATGTTGTTCCGGCCGTATCAGCAGTGGCCGGAACTGCATGCATTTCTCGACTACTTCGTGGTACTCGGCCAGCGCGGGCCCACGGCCGTGATGGTCGCCGCGTGGCTGGGCTGGCGCTCCTGGCGTCAGCACACCTTGCGGCCCCTGCTGGTGCTCGGCGTGTCGCTGTTGTTGCTCAACACGACCGTCGGCGCCGTCAAGATCGGCCTCGGCCGACTCGGCCCCCACTACGCGACCCAGATCGGATCACCCGAGCTCTTCGCCGGCGGCGATATATTTCCCTCCGGGCACACCGCCAACGCGGTCGTGACCTGGGGAATCCTGGCATATCTGGCCACCACTCCGAAGACCAGGCGATATCTGTCGGCGCTCTCCGCCACGGTGTCCCTCGGTGTCGGTCTCACCACCGTCTATCTCGGCACCCATTGGCTGAGCGATGTTCTGCTCGGTTGGGCGGCGGGGCTGTTGATCCTGCTGGCGCTGCCCTGGTGCGAGCCGCTGATCGGACGGACCGAAGCGTGGATCTTCGAGCAGCGCGAGCAGTGGCGGGCGCGCCGGCGGCTCGCTCCCTCCTTGCCAGTCGCCTCGGGCGGTCCGCGCGGCGCCCTGGTGCCCCGGAGGCCGACGCCCGGCTCCGCCGGCGCGGCGGAGCCCGTGCGCTCGCCCGTCGCTGCGGGCGGCATGGTGGTTCCCGCGCCGCCCAGCGGCCGGTCCACGACGCAGTTCACCCAGCCCAGACACCATGCGGGGCGGGCTGAGCGCGGTGCGGTCACTCCGTCGGGCGGGCGACGGCCACCGGCCACGCGTGCCACGCACGGCGGCTGACGAAGGCGCACCGCGCGCTCTGAGCAGCGATGAGGGCCCCGACCGTACGGTCGGGGCCCTCATCGCTACCCGGCCGCCTTGCCAGGAGCCGGGCACATCAGGAGCCCGGCGGATCGGACCGGCCCCACAGGCGGTGCCCGGTCAAGGCCGGCCCGCGGATTCAGCCGGCCCAGCAGCGCTTGACCTGGCCGTCGGCGACCTCGAAGTTCAGCCGGCCTACCACGTACTCCAGCGTGATCACCGTCCCGGGCGGCAGGGACCTCACACTGGTCCAGCCCCGCCGTCGGGCTCGCTCCTCGGCGGTTTCGGCGGGGAGGCCGACATAGGAGTCGGGCTCGTCGTCGGGGCGTGGAGCGGAAGACGGTATGGGTGCCATGACATCCACCGTAGGCCGCAGCGGACGGTGACGGAAGCAGAGCGGGAGAACGGTTCGGACCGCTTCACGTCCCCCAGTGGTCACGCTTCTGTCACAGGACACCGACCTTCGGTCAGACATGCGGTCGGCCGATGCCCTCGCACTCGAACACGTAAGCAGACACCATTCCCACCGCAATTCGGACCGCTTTGCCCGGCGCTGGGAATTCGCACGATGAATTCGTAGGGGCAGTTACCAGAGAGCCTCTGCAGTGGCACGAAGAATTCACGTCTTCCGCACACCTCCCCCTCTTATCCAACGCCGCGGCACAACGCATCGTCGCCGTACCACTCAGCACCCGGCCCTCTCCCGGGCGCGCGCCCACCCCTCCCGTCAACCGCTCCCCACCGCCCGATCGGTCCCCCCTGTGGGCTCGTCGCCCAGCGCGCGGGAGAACCGGTCCCGGGCCCGTCTGACGTAGTGCGTCAACTCGACCGGTTCGATCACCTCGAAGTCGACGCCCATCAACAACACGTGGATCACCAGCACCTCCAGGCTCGCGGCCCCGGTCCTCAGCAGACAGCTGTGATCGTCGATGGGCTCAAGGACCCCGTCGGACGGGCCGACCACGCGCGCGGCCTCCTCCATCGGCAGTTTCAGGCGCACGGTGGCCTGCGCCGCGTACGTCCGGATGGAGACCCCGGCGGACACATAGGCGGCCAGGTCCTCGGCGGGTGCCGGCCGGGGCGAGAACCGAGGGCCGTGGGGCGGCCGGGGGGTGATGCGGTCCGCCCGGAAGGTGCGCCAGTCGGCCCGGTCGACGTCCCAGGCGACGAGGTACCAGCGGCGCTCGGTGCAGACGAGGCGATGCGGTTCGACCGTGCGTCGGGTGGTGGCGCCGGAGTGGTCGCGGTATTCGAAGCGGAGCTGTTCGCTGTCCCGACAGGCATGGGCCACCTCGACGAGGACGGAGGCGTCCACCGGCGAGCGGGGCGAGCGCATCATCGGCACGGTGAAGGCGTTGAGGGCGCCCACCCGACGGCGCAGTCGGTGCGGGAGGACTTGTTCCAGTTTGGCCAGGGCGCGTACGGAGGTCTCGCCGATGCCCTCGATGCCCTGACCGGCTGCGGCCCGCAATCCGACCGCCACGGCGACCGCCTCTTCGTCGTCCAGCAGCAACGGGGGCAGCTGGGCTCCGGCCCCCAACTGGTAGCCGCCACCGGTGCCGGGGCTCGCGTTCACCGGATAGCCCAGTTCGCGCAGCCGGTCCACATCGCGCCGGACGGTTCGGGGCGTGACGCCGAGTCGATCCGCGAGATCGGCGCCGGACCACTCGCGGTGGGCCTGGAGGAGTGAGAGCAGACGCAGTAGCCGTGCGGAGGTCTCCAACATGGGTCACAGTCTGCCAGCGATTGCGGACAGCTTCTGTCCGCAATCTCGGGCGACGAAGACTCAGAGGCCGAAGCGCGGTGTACGCGCGTGGTGACGCCCCCGTACGGCGCACCACGGCACGCGGATGTACGGGGGCGGACTCGCACGAAGGCCACCGCGCGCAGGACCGGGGCGGGCTCGGTCGGCCTTCGGCACGTCAGGCGGGCTTGGTCGGCCGCCTGCTCCCTTTGAGCCGGCGGACCACATCACCCGCGAAGTGCCGCAGGGCGTAGACCGCGCTGTAGAGCATGCCGCGCCCGCGGTGCACGGCGTCCTTCAGCGCACTGCGGGAACCGTTGTCGCGGGCCTGGGCGAACAGTTGGGTGAAGAGTTCCTCGTGCCGGGCAGCGATCCGTGCGGGGTCGAAGCGTTCGGACGCGGCGAGCGCTGCGGCACCGGTGCGCCTGCGGAGGTCCTCGTCACCGATCAGCTCCAGGAGTGCGCTCGCGACGGCTCCCACGTCACCGACCGGCACCAGCCGCCCGTCCACCCCGTCCGAGATGATCTCGCGCGGCCCGTGCGGACAGTCGGTGGAGACGACGGGCAGCCCGCACCGCATGGCCTCGACGATCGTCATGCCGAAGGACTCCCGGGCGGAGGTCACGGCGGCGATCGACCCCTTGACCCACTCCTTCTCCAAGGGGTTGGCGTTGCCCATCAAGGAGACGTGGTCGCCCAATCCGTGCCGTTCGATCAGTGCGGTGAGCGCATCGCGCTCGTTGCCGGTCGCATCGCCGCTGCCGTAGATGCGCAGCTTCCAGTCGGGCCGTTCCAGGACGACGCGTGCGAATGCCTCCACGAGGACGTCATACCGCTTGACCCGGGTGAGCCTGCCGGCCGCGACCACGCACTTGGCGGTGGAGTCGGCGGGCTGCACGGCGGGGGCGGGAACGCCGTTGGGCACCGCTTCGACCCGTACGCCGGGAAGCCGCAGGCCCCGATAGGCCCGCGCGTCCGACTCGGTCACGGTGGTGACTGCGTCCAGGAGGGGGTAGCGGTAGCCGATCTCCCTGCGCAGTCGATAGCTGTGGCTGTCCAGCGTCAGGTGCTCCTGGGCGACCCGGATCGGCCCTTTGGGGGCCTCCCTGGCGATGTGGACGTTGAGCCCGGGGCGGGTTCCGACGACGACATCGGCCTCCAGACCGCGCAGGTGTGCGCCGATCCGGGCGTCGGTGAGGACGCTGTACTGCTTGTGGCGTCCGTCCCCCCGGGGAAAGAGCCGGGCCGGCCGGCTGTAGTCCGGGTGGTCGCCGTCGTAGTCGGGGCTCTTCTTCCTGAGGTCGACGAGGTGTCTCATGGTGACGCCCTCCGGTGTCCCCATCAGTGGGTCATCGCGGTGGCGAAAGACGGAAACGACCTCGACGTCATGACGTGCGGCAAGGGCCTCAGCAAGATTGAAAGTTGTACGGATCGTGCCGCCGATCCCATAGGCGTTGTGGAGCAGAAAAGAGATGCGCATACGCCGTAGCGTCCGTTCCCCCAGATATCAAATGTGGTCAGGAATGGACTTTACTGGTGCGTCACCTTTTCTGGAGTCGCTTGGGTGACAGGTGAGTTGTAGCGAGTCGCCTGAACCGATGCGCTCCAGGAACCACCAACACCCCCTTTTCCAGGGTGACATGATCATGTCCGAGCATGTCGAAGCCTTACCGACACAGCAGTTGAATGGACGTCAGGTGCTGCAAGTACTCCGGTTCGTCGGGCCGTACACACCGGCTCCCGTTCGATGCGGGTCGAACGGGAGCCGGTGACGGTGCATCAGAACGAGAGGCGCTGACCCGGCAGGATGAAGTCGGGATCGGCGCCGATCACCCCGCGATTGCCGGCGTACAAGGCGCGCCAGGACAGCCCGTGGGCATCGGCGATGGCTCCTAGCGTGTCGCCGGAGCGGACGGTGTAGTCACCGCGGCGGACACCGTCACGGCCACTGCGGTCGGCCGAGCGGTTCACGGTACGCGCCTCGGGCGCCGACCACGCCTTGACCTGGGACTTCTTCGCACTGGCGCCCTTGGTGCCCTTGCTCTTGGCGGGTGGGTTCCCCTGCGGGTTCGCAGCCGAAGGTGGGCTGCCGTAGGCGCCGGCCCGGGCCGAACAGGTGGGCCAGGCTCCCCAGCCCTGCACCCGCTGGACCTTCGTGGCAATCGCGATCTGCTGGGCCTTGCTGGCCCGGTCGGCGGTGGGTGCGTACGCGGCTCCGCCGAAGCCCCGCCAGGTGGCGGGCGAGAACTGGAGCCCGCCGTAGTAGCCGTTGCCGGTGTTGATCTGCCAGTTTCCGCCGCTCTCGCACCGGGCGATGCGGTCCCAAACGCCGCTGTCGGCGGCGCTGGCCTGGCCGGTGGTGGCACTGAGCAGTGCCAGGGGCGCCACCACGGCGGTGGCGACCAGCGTCGCCAACCGTCGGGGGGTGCGCGGGGAAACGGGCGTCGAACGGGAACTCGTGAACATCGAATCCCTCTCAAAGGCGCCGGGGTGCCTCAAGTCGGCGCGGCCCCGCAACGCGTTGGGCGTCGGGAGCCGCCCCGCCCAGCCCGCCGGAGGCGGTGATCGCCGACTGGGCCAAAGCCCTCGTTCGGCGATCCGGTGTGGCAGCTACGGACCGCACTGGCAATGCGGGCGAGGCGGGCTGTCCCGGGCGGTGCGCTCTGCACAGGGCGGAATCTAGAGAGAGCGACGGGCGCTCGGCAATGAATCGACGTTCCGGGCAGGCCAGTTGCCCATTACCCTAGGTAACAACCCTTTCAGGCCACCCACTTGAGCGCCGGATTTCCCGATATACCGCCCCGTTCACGCGCAGGGCTGTGAGTTGGTTCACGGACCAAAACTCTCTGCGTTTACCCATGGTTGACGGAGAGTAGGCAATTTCGTCGATATTTCTGATCGTTAACGCGGTCGATTGGGACGGGTTCCCTCCGATCTCCCACCGATGTCCTCATCGAGCGTGACTCCGACCACACCTCACCGTTGAACTCTTTATGAGCCGGGAACAGCCCGGCACACCTGATCGAGTCCTAGGAGCCACCCGTGATGCTCGACGTCAGCGAGGACGTACGCGCCGAGATCGGAGACCAAGAAGCCGATCGGCTGCTCGCCGGCGAGAACGCCCCGGGCAGCTACGACTGCACCTCCTGCCGCACCCCGGGTGACACCGGTCGCGAGCGCACCAGCACGGTGCTGTTCGTCGGCGAGGAGACCGCCGTCCTCGCCTTCGCCCACGCCACCTGCATCCCCTCCCAGGTGGTCCAGGTCGCCGAATCCGAGCTTCAGGGCGCCGTCCGATCGATCACCGGCGAGGAGACGGGCACCATGGCCTCCCCCCCGACGGCCGACGCCGCGCCCGGTCAGGCCGTGCTCGGAGTCACCAGCGGTCTGATCCTGATCGACGGCGATCTCCACCCGGCCCTCGTCGTCGAACCCACCGGACCGATCGCCCGTCCCGGCACCAGCGGGACCAACGGGGACGAGTTCCTGCCGCTGCTGATCGAGCAGGGCTTCCAGCCGGTGCACAACGTCAATCGGCTGCCCGGCCAGCTCCAGGGCTGGTCGATCCTGTTGGCCATGGGCCAACTGCACGCCGTGCTCCAGCCCGGCACCATCGGGAGCAGCCCGGCCGCCTGGTGGCAGGCCCACCAGCCGCTCCAGGTCACCGAGGGCTGGCGCACGGCGGCCAACAAGTCGCACACGGTACTGGTGTTCGCCGCCCCGGTGGGCGCGATCGGTCAGCAGCCACGGGAAGACCTGCTGCGGGACGCCTTGGAGAAGGCGGCGGCGAGCGGTCGACTGGTGGCCGCCGCGATGCCACTCGCGGGCACCTGACCACCCGTGGGTGTCGTGGGCAGTGACGGGGAGCGCTATGAGTCGTTTGCGTAACGTGCACTCATACGACCCCTCTCGTCAGCCGTACCAGAGCCATATCCCCGGGATGCGTCCCGCGCGTGAGGCTTACACGGGCCAATCCCCCACGCCCATCTATGACGCGCTGTACGCCGAGTACCGCCGGTCGTTCCGGGCCCTGCCCGGCGACCGGACCGGCGAGGAGCACCTCGGATTCGAGTCCTTCGGAACCGGGTTGATCAGCCCGCGTGCCCTCACCAGTGCCCCCCAGCACTACCCCGGCACCGGATGGCAGCCCTATCCCGTCCCTCGCCCCGCGCACGTGGGGCACTATCCGGCGGCCCTGCCGCCCGGCCCGCGCCGCGGAGTCTGATCGCCGACGCTCCCGCCCGGCCCGCACGAGCGCTGCCCCGGACCCCCGCAGAAGGCGAGCGGGGATCCGGGGCAGCGCTCTGTCACGTCGTCCGGTCGAACGCGACCGCTACTTCTTCCGGCCGCGCTTCTCGCGCACCCGAACCGAGATGTGGATCGGCGTGCCCTCGAATCCGAACTCCTCGCGCAGGCGGCGCTCGACGAAGCGGCGGTAGCCGTGCTCCAGGAATCCGGAGGCGAAGAGGACGAACCGCGGCGGCTTGGTGCCCGCCTGGGTGCCGAAGAGGATGCGGGGCTGCTTGCCACCACGTACCGGGTGCGGGTTCGAGGCGACGATCTCACCGAGGAAGGCGTTCAGACGGCCAGTGGGGATCCGGGTCTCCCAGCCGTCCAGTGCCGTCTGGATCGCCGGCACCAGCTTCTCCATGTGGCGGCCGGTGCGGGCCGAGACGTTGACCCGCGGGGCCCAGGCGATCTGGGCCAGCTCGGTCTCGATCTCGCGCTCCAGGTAGTAGCGGCGCTCCTCGTCGAGGGTGTCCCACTTGTTGAAGGCGATGACCAGGGCACGGCCCGCCTCCACGGCCATCGTGATGATCCGCTGGTCCTGGACGCTGATCGACTCGCTGGCGTCGATCAGGACGACGGCGACCTCGGCCTTCTCCACGGCGGCTGCGGTGCGCAGGGAGGCGTAGTAGTCCGCGCCCTCCTGGAGGTGCACCCGGCGGCGGATGCCGGCGGTGTCGATGAACTTCCAGGTGACGCCACCGAGCTCGATGAGCTCGTCGACCGGGTCGCGCGTGGTGCCCGCCTGCTCGTTGACGACGACCCGCTCCTCGTTCGCCACCTTGTTCAGGAGGGACGACTTGCCGACGTTCGGGCGGCCGATGAGGGCGATCCTGCGCGGCCCGCCGACGACGGTTCCGAAGGTCTGCGCGGGTGCGTCGGGCAACACCTCCAGAACGGCGTCGAGCATGTCGCCCGTACCCCGACCGTGCAGCGAGGAGACGGGGTGCGGCTCGCCGAGGCCGAGCGACCACAGGGCGGTGGCGTCCGCCTCTCCGC
Source organism: Streptomyces sp. NPDC005963 (assembly GCF_040638655.1). Taxonomy (NCBI): domain Bacteria; kingdom Bacillati; phylum Actinomycetota; class Actinomycetes; order Kitasatosporales; family Streptomycetaceae; genus Streptomyces; species Streptomyces sp. NPDC005963. The sequence goes on from NZ_JBEXVD010000021.1 coordinate 99,386, forward strand.
TGGGTCCGTCGACCTTGTTGGCGCACAGCACGACCGGCTTCCCGGCCCGGCGCAGCAGCTTGACGACGGCCTCGTCCGTGTCGGTGGCGCCGACCGTGGAGTCCACGACGAACACCACGGCGTCGGCCGCCTCGATCGCGTACTCGGCCTGGGCCGCGACGGACGCGTCGATACCGAGGACGTCCTGCTCCCAACCGCCGGTGTCCACGACCTTGAAACGGCGCCCCGCCCACTCCGCCTCATAGGTGACGCGGTCACGGGTGACTCCGGGACGGTCCTCCACGACGGCCTCACGGCGGCCGATGATGCGGTTCACCAAAGTCGACTTACCGACGTTGGGGCGGCCGACGACGGCGAGGACGGGCAGCGGTCCGTGACCGGCCTCGTCAATCGCCTCCTCGACGTCCTCGACGTCGAAGCCCTCTTCCGCGGCGAGCTCCATGAACTCCGTGTACTCGGCATCGCCGAGCGCTCCGTGGTCGTGCTGGTCGTTCATGAAGTCCGTTCCTCACGAGATCATCGTGCGGCTACCGCCGCGTGGCGGACCGCTTTCGTGCGGTCCCTGCTCAAGTCTTAACCGGTGCGACCGGTGGCGCGCCTGGCGTTTTCCAGATGGGTGGCGAGCCGCTCCTGGATGCGTACGGTGGCCTCGTCGAGCGCCTTGCGGGTGCGCCGGCCGCTGCCGTCCCCCGCTTCGAAGGCGTCCCCGAAGACCACGTCGACCCTGCCCCGCAGTGGGGGAAGGGCCTTGACGAGCCGCCCTGCGCGTTCGCCGCTGCCGAGGACGGCGACCGGCACGATCGGCGCCCCGGTGCGCACCGCGAAGTACGCGAGTCCCGCGCGCAGCGACGCGAAGTCGCCCTCGCCCCGGGTGCCCTCGGGGAATATGCCGAGGACGCCACCGGCCTCCAGCGCGCCGAGCGCACCGGTGATGGCCGTGCGATCGGCGCTCGAACGGTCCACCTTCAGTTGGCCGATCCCCAGGAGGAAGGGGTCGAGCGGACCGACGAAGGCCTCTTTCTTGATCAGAAAGTGGACCGGTCGGGGGGCGGTCCCCATCAGCATGGGTCCATCGAGGATATGCGAGTGGTTGACGGCGAGGATCACCGGACCGGCAGCGGGAACCCGCCAGGCACCGAGCACCCGCGGCTTCCACAGCCCGTACATCAGTCCGATGCCGATGCGGCGCCCGACGGCCGCTCCCTTGGGGGACGGCACGCTCACCGGGCGGCCCGCTTCGCTTCCACCAGGGCGATCACCCGGTCGATGACCTGCTGGAGGGTCAGTTCGGTGGTGTCCACCTCGATGGCGTCGTCCGCCTTGGCCAGGGGGGACGCCTTCCGGCTGGAGTCGGCCGCGTCCCGCTTGATCAGGGCTTCCTTGGTGGCGGCCACGTCGGCGTCCTTGAGCTCACCGCTGCGCCGCGCGGCCCGGGCCTCGGGCGAGGCGGTGAGGAAGATCTTCAGATCCGCGTCGGGGAGGACGGTGGTGCCGATGTCCCGGCCCTCGACGACGATTCCCGTGACCGCGGAGGCCGCGATGATGCGCTGGAGGTCGGTGATCGCGGTCCGCACCTCGGGCACGGCGCTGACGGCACTGACCTTGGCGCTGACCTCCGGGGTGCGGATGGGGCCCGCCGCGTCCACGCCGTCGACCGTGATCGTCGGGTCGGACGGATCGGTGCCGGAGACGATGGCGGGCTTGTCCGCGGCCGTGGCGATGGCGGACGGGTCCGCGACGTCGACGCCGTTGGTGATCATCCACCAGGTGATCGCGCGGTACTGGGCGCCGGTGTCCAGATAGCTGAGCCCCAGGGCGGCGGCCACGGCCTTGGACGTGCTCGACTTGCCCGTGCCGGCAGGGCCGTCGATGGCGACGATCACGGATTCCACGGTGGCGGACACCTTCCTGAGGTAATGGATCGGGGCGGGCGAGAATGCCGACGTGCCCCGGACAAGGTTACCGATTGCCCGGACCGGCCAAGGACACGCGGACGACCGCCGCCCATGACCACGGGCGGCGGGTGGGCCGGACGGCCGTCGTCGGTGTCCTGTCCGCCCTCCCGCCGTACGACCGGCGCCTGCGTCGTCCACGGTTCGCATGCGGCCCGACCTACGGGCGGATGGACCAGCCCCGCTCCCGCAGCGCGGCGGTGAGGACCGTCGCCGCGGCCGGTTCCACCATGAGTTGCACCAGACCGGCCTGCTGCCCGGTGGCGTGTTCGATGCGGACGTCTTCGATGTTGACGCCGGCCCGGCCCGCGTCCGCGAAGATCCGCGCCAGCTCGCCCGGGCGGTCGCCGATGAGTACCGCGACGACCTCGTACGAGGTGGGTGCGGCACCGTGCTTGCCGGGGACCCTGGCACGTCCGGCGTTCCCGCGGCGCAGCACGTCCTCGATGCCCTCCACCCCGCCCTTACGCAGGGACTCGTCGGAGGATTCCAGCGCCCGTAGTGCCCGCACCGTCTCGTCGAGATCGGCCGCGACCCCGGACAGCACGTCGGCCACCGGGCCCGGGTTGGCGGAGAGGATGTCGACCCACATCCGCGGATCGGACGCGGCGATGCGGGTCACATCGCGGATGCCCTGACCGCAGAGGCGTACGGCGGTTTCGTCGGCCTCGCGCAGCCGGGCAGCGACCATCGACGAGATCAGTTGGGGGGTGTGCGAGACCAGGGCCACGGCACGGTCGTGGGCATCCGCGTCCATGACGACGGGGACCGCACGGCAGAGCGCCACCAGTTCGAGGGCGAGGTTGAGCACCTCGGTGTCCGTCTCCTGGGTGGGGGTGAGCACCCAGGGGCGCCCCTCGAACAGATCGGCCGTCGCCGCCAGGGGGCCGGACCGCTCCTTGCCCGACATGGGGTGCGTACCGATGTAGCCGGAGAGGTCGAGGCCAAGGGCTTGCAGTTCACGGCGCGGCCCACCCTTGACGCTCGCCACGTCGAGGTAGCCGCGGGCGGTGCCGACCCGCATGGCTGCGGCCAACGTGGCGGCGGTGTGCGCCGGCGGTACGGCGACGATCGCGAGGTCGACCCTGTCCTGCGGCGGCTCGTCGGTGCCGGCGCCGAGGGCGGCTGCGGTCCGGGCGCGTTCCTCGTCGTGGTCGGTGAGGTGGACGATCACCCCGCGGCCGGCCAGGGCGAGGGCCAGGGAGGTGCCGATCAGTCCGGTGCCGATCACCAGGGCGGTTCTCACTGGGCGATGTCCTTGCGCAAGGAGGAGGTGGCACCGAGGTACACATGGCTGATCTCGGCCCGGTCCAGGGCCGACTCGATGTGTGCCAGCACCCGGACGACCCGGGGCATCGCCCCGTCGACGTCGATCTCCTGGGCGCAGATCAGGGGGACGTCGACGATGCCAATGCCGCGGGCCGCGGCGGCCGGAAAGTCGCTGTGGAGATCGGGGGTGGCGGTGAACCAGACGCTGATCAGATCGTCGGCCACCAGTGCATTCCGCTCCAGCATGGCGGTGAGCAGCTCACTGACCTGCTCGTTCATGTGTCCGGCGTCATCCCGCTCCAGCTGGACGGCTCCACGGACGGCTCGTACCGCCACATCATCTCCCTTGGCTCCACCGCCGGTGCGGCAGCTGTCTCCAGCGTAGTCAGCCGGTGGGTGGGGCGCCGTGGCGACCGGCTCGCGAGACGGGGCCGTACGAGCGGGGACGGGCCCGGGTGAGCGCAGGAGGGGACGGGCGTCCGGGTGACCGATGTGATCGGCATATCGACAAGTCCCAGGGCTGGTCCCGGCGGGCGACGGCATCCGGGTGAGGTCATTCGGGTGACTTGTCGGCAAGGACATGGGGCGATGAGACGAGAAGTCTCCTCGGCTCTGCTCGACCCGGCCCCGCGACCCTCACCGCGCCGGGTTTCGGCACGACAGTGCGGCGTGCTTCTCCCGGGCCCGTCGGGGCGCGAAGATGCACCAGGGGGTGCTGGTCGAGGCCGAGGAGGCACAGGATGACGACACGGCGACATGTGGTGCTGGCGGCGGGTGCGGTGGTCGGCGCGACGGCGCTGACCACCGGCTGCGGCGGCGGTGGAGATGGCTCCCCCGCCTCTTCGGACACCGCTCGCGAGAGCCCGGCCCGGACCGCTGAGCCCACCGGGTCGCCGGCCCGCACGGGCGACGGGGAAGAACTGGCCGGTACGTCGGAGATCCCGGTGGGTGGTGGCAAGGTCTTCGACGGCCCCAAGGTGGTGGTGACACAGCCGACGGCGGGTGAGTTCAAGGCGTTCTCCGCCGTCTGCACCCACCAGGGATGCCTTGTCGACAAAGTCGCCGACGGCACGATCGACTGTCCCTGCCACGGCAGCCGGTTCCGGGTGGCCGATGGATCGGTGGCCCGGGGCCCGGCGACCCGGCCCCTGCCGCCCGAGCAGATCACGGTCACCCAGGACACGATCCTGCTCGCGCGCTGAAGCCACCAGAGCCACCAGAGCCGACGGATCCGCTGAAGCCGCTGTGCAGCCCGCACCCGCACCCGCACCCGCACCCGCACCCGCACCCGCACCCGCACGATAAGAACCGGGCGCAAGGGCCGCACCACACCGGTCGCCCCTGCACAGCGGCCCGTAGCCTGGGCCCATGACCCCCGAGGACCTGGTGCGCGACCACACCGTCTACTCCTGTGTGATGGGCTCGCGGGCCTTCGGCCTGGCCACCGAGGAGAGCGACACCGACCGCCGGGGCGTCTTCCTCGCCCCCACCCCGCTCTACTGGCGGTTGGCCAAACCCCCCACCCATGTGGAGGGCCCGGCGCCCGAGCAGTTCTCCTGGGAGGTGGAACGGTTCTGTGAGCTGGCCCTGCGCGCCAACCCCAACATCCTGGAGTGTCTGCACTCCCCCCTCGTCGAGCACATCGACGACACGGGACGGGAGTTGCTCGCACTCCGCGGGGCGTTCCTCTCCCGCGAGGTCCAGCGGACCTTCGTCCGCTATGCCGAGGGGCAGTTCACCAAGCTGACCGCCGGTGTCCGCATCGCGGGCTCCCCGCGCTGGAAGCCCGCGATGCATCTGCTGCGGCTGATGATCACTTGCCGACATCTGTTGCGTACGGGAGAACTCGTCCTCGACGTCGGTGACGAGCGCGAGCGGCTCCTCGCCGTCCGTCGCGGCGAGGTGACCTGGTCCGAGTTCGAGGCCAGGATGGCCCGCGTCAGCGAGGAGGTGACCGCGGCCGGGGAGCACACCACCCTGCCCGAGGGGCCCGACCCGGCCCGCGTCGAGGACTTTCTGGTCCGCGTTCGCCGCAGGTCAGCGCTCCAGTCGGACCCGTATGACCAGCTCGCCGAGGGCGCGGCGGGCCAGCGGTTCACCGGGCAGCGCTGAATCCCGTTGGGCCTGCTCCAACACGGCGTGAAGCTTCTCGACATCCTGGTGGACCGCGTCCGTGTCCAACCCGACCGCCGAACCGTGCTCGGCCTCCGCCTTGGCCGCGATCAACTCCGGTAGGTAGGCGGGTGCGTCGACCTCCTCGATCAGCGTGGGCAGATGGGCCTGTACGGTCGCGCTGCGCATGAGGTGGATGCCGGTCAGCAGGGCGCGAAAGGTGTAGAGCAGGGGTTTGAGCTCGCCGGTCTTGTCGAACAGCCGCCACTGCGTGACGGCGAAGCCCTGGTAGTGGTGTGCGTGGTGGCCGGTGAGCACGTCCGGCGCGAGCGCGACCATCTCGGCGTGGACATCGGTGGTGTGGATGACGAGCGGGGACAGCAGTTGCTCCACCACATAGCCGTTGCGTCGGAGCATCAGCCGGACGAACTTCCTCAGGTCGTGGGAGACCAGGTCGAGTTCGACGCCGTCCTGGTCCCACATCCGGGACCGGGTCTCCGTCGGTTCGTCGAGTCCGACCAGTTCGGCCGCCGGCAGCAGATGGGCACCGCGTAGATCCACGTCCGAGTCGCGGGACGGGAACCCGTACAGATGGGCCCCGGAGACGGTGACGAAGAGAAGGGGTTCGGGCTGCTCGGCGACGACGGTTGCCAGGTCCACGGCCAAGGATTCGTCCATGGATCAAGCATCCCAGAGGGCTCCCAGGGAGAGCAGGTCACTGCGGTATTCGATCCGCTCGGACCAAGCACCGGGCCAGGCGCCGGCACCTGAGTGCGCCCCGGCCAGGGCTCCGGCCAGCGCCGCGATGGAGTCCGAGTCGCCGCGGGTGAACGCCGCTCTACGCAGGGCCAGCACGGGTTCGTCGGGGAAGAGCAGAAAGCACTGGAGCGCGGTGGCCAGGGCCTCTTCGGCGATCCAGCCGTCCCCGGTGGTCAGACAGGGGTCGGTCTCGGGACTCGGCTCGCGGAGCGCCGCGGCCACCCGGTCGAGCGCGTGGAGGCACTCGTCCCAACCGCGTGCGATGAACTCCTCGGGCGTGGCGTCCCCCGCGTGCGTCCACAACTCACCGAGCCACGACGCGTGGTAGTTGCTCCGGTTCTCGTACGCGTAGGACCGCAGGGTGCCCACCAGCCCCATCGGCTCGGCGCCCCGCGCGAGCAGGAAGATCGCGCGTGCCGTGAGATCGCTGGCCGCGAGTGCGGTGGGGTGTCCGTGCGTCAGCGCCGACTGCAACTGGGCCGCCCCCGCACGCTGCGATGCGCTGAGCCCCGGAACGAGACCGATCGGCGCGACCCGCATATTGGCGCCACACCCCTTGGACTCGATGCGGCTCGCCTCGGTCCAGTGCCGGCGTTCGTCGTCGAGGAGTCGACATGCGGTCAGACAGGTGTTGCCGGGGGCTCGGTCGTTGTCGGGCGAGTGGTACCAGACGAGGAACTCCTCGCGCAGCGGCGGTGTGAGCCGGGAGGCGTCGAGCGGCCCGCGGTCCAGGGCGGTGCGCGCGGCCCGCCCGACGGCCAGGGTCATCTGGGTGTCGTCGCTGACGACGGCGGGGGTGATCAGTTCCATCTCCCGCCAGGGACCGCACTTGGTGAGTATCTGCGGGACGTCGTTGAACTCGGTGGGGAACCCGAGGGCGTCACCGAGCGCGAGTCCGAGCAGTGCGCCGGTGGCGGCCTGCTTGGTGACGGTCCCCGAGGTCGTGTCGAGCGTGGTCATCGCTGCTGTCCTTCCGGTCGCATCAGGGGAGGGTGCAGGGCGGTCGCCGTACCCGCCCGGTAGAGCGCGGCGGGTTTGCCCCGGCCGCCGGTGCGTCGCGGCGGGCCGTCGACCGCCTCCACGAAGCCGGGTGTCGCAAGGACCTTGCGCCGGAAGTTGGGGCGGTCCAGTTCGACGCCCCAGACGGTCTCGTACACCTGCTGGAGCTCCCCCAAGGTGAAGGGTTCGGGGCAGAAGCTGGTGGCCAGACAGGTGTACTCCAGCTTGGCGCCGACCCTCTCGTAGGCGTCGGCGAGGATCCGGCCGTGGTCGAAGGCGAGGGAGGGCATCGCGCCGTACGGGGTCCAGCGGGCCGCTGCGGCGTCACCACCGCCGTGGGGTTCCGGCAGATCGGGCAGCAGCGCCGTGTACGCGACGGAGACGACGCGCATCCGGGGATCGCGGTCCGGCTCGCTGTAGGTGCGCAGCTGCTCCAGATGGAGGTGCTCGACGGTGGCGGCGGACAGCCCGGTCTCCTCGGCGAGTTCGCGGCGGGCGGCCGTCCCGGCCGACTCCTCAGGACGGATGAATCCCCCGGGAAGTGCCCAGTCACCGCGGTACGGGTCTTCGCCGCGCTGGACGAGCAGCACGTGCAGCCGCTGTTCCCGCACGGTGAAGACGGCGAGATCGACGGTGACGGCGAAGGGCGGGAAGTCACGGGGGTCGTAGTCGGGCACGTGCGCACGGCTGCCGGCAGTGCGCACGGCCGCGCCAGGTCCGTGGTTCCGGTCCGCCATCAGCCGCGCTCCACCGACGGGAAGACGGACCCGGATGCGGGCTGCGTCCCGGTGTGGTCCGGGAGCGGATCGGCGAAGTTCCAGCCCTCGTCGATCAGTGCGTCGACGGCGGCCACCGCGGTCGCCAGGCGGCGGGGGTGCGGGCCGGTGAGACGGATCGTCCGCCGTCCGGTGCGTGCCAGTTCCGTGGCGAACCGATCGGTCATCCAGGGCCGCAGTTCCTCGCCGTCCCGCAGCCCGTCGTCCTCGAAGGGGACGTCTTCGTGGTCGGTGAGGAACCACAGGTGCTGGCGTCCGGCGGCGGCGATCCGCGCCACTTCCTCATGGGTGCCGCCCAGATAGCGCTCGTGCCAGATGGTGGTGGCGAAGGCGTCGGTGTCACAGAACACCACCGGCGATCCCGCTCGGGCGGCCTGCTCCTCGTGCTCCTGCTGCCGGCGGGCGATGACGGGGAAGTCGTCCCCGGTGAAGGACACCTCGCTCCAGTGGGCGTCGGGGCGTCGTTCGCGCAGCCGGGCCAGCTTGGCTTCGCTGAACGCCCTGCCGTACTCGGGAACGTAACGGGTCCTGGCCCAGATGCCGCCGCGTGCGCGGTAGTGGTCGGCCAGCGCCCTGGCCAGGGTGGTGGTGCCGGTGGACTCTGCCCCGAGCACCACCACGCGCCGGGCGAGGGCCGCACGGACGGGTGGCCGGAGGAAGTCCCAGTGTCCGACGGGGTCCTGGCGCACGGCCGTGCCGGAGACGGGGAACAGGGAGCGTTCGACGTCGACGCAGACGGACTCCGCGCCGAAGCGGCGGCCCAGTTCCGTCCCGTACGCCTCCGAGGTGAAGACCGCATCGACCGGTTCGGGGACGGCCGCGCGGAAGACCGCCATGTGCGCGTCCCAGATCACCGGGTCGCCCAGGTCCATCGGGATGTCGTCGACGGCGCCCACGACCCGTACCCCCGGGGCCCGGTGGACCTCGCGCATCCAGGCGACCCGGTCGGCGAGCGGGATCGATTCGACCGATGCGGCGCACACGAGGACCGTGAGTCGCTCGCAGCGGTCGGCGGCGGTCGTCACCAGGTGGTGGTGTCCGGCGTGCGGCGGATAGAACTTGCCGAGGACGAGCCCGTGTCCGTACTCCTTCACGAGCTCACCGCCGGGGAACGGGATTCGACGGGTGTGAGCTCCCGCGACCAGTTGCGCAGTCCCATGACACAGAGCGTCAGGAACCCGGCGTACAGCAGGGAGGTCAAGTACAACCCCTTGTGGGCGTAGAGCGGAATGTAGATGATGTCGGCCGCGATCCACAGCCACCACGACTCCAGCCGTTTGCGGCACTGGCCGTAGGTCGCCATCAGGGAGAGCGCCGTGGTGCTGGCGTCCCAGAAGGGCACGGTGGAGTCGGTGGCGCGGTCGAGGAGGACGGTGATCGCGACGGTCCCCACCGCCCCCGCAGCGCCGAGCCAGATCCACTCGGTGCGGCTGGTGCGCCGCACCGGAAGGCGATCGGTGCCTGGTCCACCCCCGTGGGCCCAGGTCCACCAGCCGTACGCGGCGAGGGCGATGAAGACGATTTGAAGGCCGGCGTCGGCGTAGAGGCCGGCCCCGGTGAACAGCAGGATGAAGAAGACGTTGTTGGCGATGCCGATGGGCCAGTTGGCGATGTGCTGGCGGGCGACGAGCCAAACGCAGAGCGCTCCGCTGCCGAACCCGAGGACTTCGGTCCAGCTCACGGCGGTGTCGAGCAGCGTGAACAGCGGCTGCTGCAAAGGGTCCAGTATCTCCGCGAGACTCAAGACCGCCTCCTTAATAGTCATCCTGACCATAAATGAGGGTCGGCCTGCGCACAAGGGGGTTTCGACACCGGGGGAGGCCACCCGAGCAGCGGGTGGGGACCGTGCGGTCACGGAATGCGTGGAGCCCGCAGCCTCGAAGGCTGCGGGCTCCACGACGTACGGGAATCCCCGTGAGGGGCTGACTACAGCCCGACTTCCTTCATCAACATGCCGACCTCGGTGTTGGTGAGACGGCGCAGCCAACCCGACTTCTGGTCGCCGAGCGCGATCGGCCCGAAGGCCGTGCGCACCAGCTTGTCGACCGGGAAGCCGGCCTCGGAGAGCATCCGGCGCACGATGTGCTTGCGGCCCTCGTGCAGGGTGACCTCGACCAGGTAGTTCTTGCCGGTGTTCTCGACGACCCGGAAGTGGTCGGCCTTGGCGTAGCCGTCCTCCAGCGGGATGCCGTCCTTGAGCCGCTTGCCGAGATCGCGCGGCAGGGGGCCCTGGATGGCGGCGAGATAGGTCTTCTTCACCCCGTACTTGGGGTGGGTCAGCCGGTGCGAGAGCTCACCGTGGTTGGTGAGCAGGATGATGCCCTCGGTCTCCGTGTCGAGCCGGCCCACGTGGAACAGGCGCGTCTCACGGTTGGTGACGTAGTCGCCGAGGCACTGGCGGCCGTCGGGGTCCTCCATGGTGGAGACGACGCCCGCGGGCTTGTTCAGCGCGAAGAAGAGGTGCGACTGCGTGGCGACGGTCAGCCCGTCGACCTTGATCTCGTCCTTGTGGGGGTCGACGCGCAACCCCTGCTCGGTGACGATCCGCCCGTTGACCTCGACCCTGGCCTGGTCGATCAGCTCCTCGCAGGCGCGGCGCGAGCCCATGCCGGCACGGGCGAGGACCTTCTGGAGGCGCTCGCCCTCCTGCTCGGCGCCCGGGTGGGTCTTGGGCGTCTTGATCTCGGGCTTGCCCGCGTACCGCTCCCGGTTGCGCTCCTCGGTACGGGCGTCGTACTCACGGGAGCGCGCCGGGGCGGACCGGTCACGTCCGCGCTGGGGAGCACCGGCCGGGGACTGCTTGGGGCCGCCCTTGGCACCGCCCCTCGCCGCGGCGCCCCGGCCCTTCTTCGGAGCGTCGGAGGAGGGACCGCCGACGTCGTAGCGGCGCTCCTCGGGTCGGGGCGTACCCGAGCGCTTCTGCCTGTCGTCGCGGTTGTTTCCCGCACTGCGGGGGTTACCCCGCCCGCTGCTGTTCCTGCCGCTGCTTCGCATCAAAGTTCCGTCGTCTTGTCGTCTTCTGTGTCCGGGGCGTCCGGAGCGTCCGGATGGTTCGAAGGCTCCGGAAAGTCCGGGGCATCCGGGTCGAACGACGGAACGCCTTCTTGGGTGTCGGCCTCGATCGCCTCTGCCTCCGGAAGGAAGGGCGCCAGCTCCGGCAGCTCGTCCAGGCCGCGCAGGCCCATCCGCTCCAGAAAGTAGTTCGTCGTCCTGTACAGGATCGCACCTGTTTCGGGTTCCGCGCCCGCCTCCTCGACCAGACCCCGCTGGAGGAGGGTGCGCATCACCCCGTCACAGTTCACTCCGCGCACGGCGGAGACCCGGGAGCGGCTGACCGGCTGACGGTAGGCGACGACCGCGAGGGTCTCCAGGGCGGCCTGGGTGAGCCGGGCCTGCTGGCCGTCGAGGACGAACCGTTCGACGGCCGCCGCGTGCTCGGCGCGCGAGTAGAAGCGCCAGCCGCCGGCGACCAGCCGCAGCTCGAAACCGCGCCCCTGGGCCGTGTACTCGTCGGCCAGCTCCCGCAGGGCGTCCGCGACGGCCCGTGGCGGCCGTTCCAGCACCTTGGCGAGGTGTTCCTCGGTGGCCGGCTCGTCGACCACCATCAGTACCGCTTCGAGGGCGGGCTTGAGATCGCTCACGCCGTGTCCTTGGGGAGGTCGGGCACCCGGTCGAACTCGTCGGTGACGGTGGCGGCGGTGTCACCACCGGTCCAGCCGACCACGAGTTCGCCGAGGGCTTCGGGCTGGTCGAGGAAGACGGCCTTGTCGCGGTAGAGCTCCAGGAGGGCCAGGAAGCGGGCCACCACCGTCAGGGTGTCGCCGGTGTCCTCGGTCAGCTCCCGGAAGGTGGCCCGGCCGCGCTCGCGCAGCAGGGCCACCACGATCGCGGCCTGCTCCCGCACGCTGACCAGGGGCGCGTGGATGTGGTCGACGTATACCTGCGGCTTGGGCTTGGGCTGCATGGCCTTGACCGCGAGCCGGGCGAAGCCCTCCGCGCCGATGCTGATGACCACATCGGGCAGCAGCTCCGCGAGGTGGGGCTCCAGCCCGACGGTACGGGGGTATCGACGCCCCTCGGTGTCGAAGCGGTCCTGGAGGATCTCGGCGATCTGCTTGTACGCGCGGTACTGGAGCAGCCGGGCGAAGAGCAGGTCGCGCGCTTCGAGGAGGGCGAGGTCTGCCTCGTCCTCGATTTCGGCGGCGGGCAGCAGCCGGGCGGCCTTGAGGTCGAGCAGGGTGGCGGCGACCACCAGGAACTCGGTGGTCTGGTCCAGGTCCCAGTCGTCGCCCATGGCCCGGATGTGGGCCATGAACTCGTCGGTGACCCGGGAGAGCGCGACCTCGGTCACATCGAGCTTGTGCTTGGAGATGAGCTGCAACAGGAGGTCGAAGGGGCCTTCGAAGTTCGCCAGTCGAACGGTGAACCGGCCGTCGCCGAGGGGTTCCGGTTCGGTGGCCGGGAGCACCGCGGGCGGTGGCTCGCCAGACGGCTCGTCGCCTGGTACTTCGGGGGGTTCGGCGGGGGGATCAACGGGGGTGGTCGCGTCCGCGTCGGTCTCGGTCTGCGGAGGGGTACCGGTCTCCTCGGCACTCTCGCGGACGCCCTCGTGGTCTCCGGGTGCGGGGAGCGGCAGGGTGTCCGCATCCGCCGCCGACGCGCCGGCACGCGCATTCGCAGGATCCGGGCGGTGTTCGCCTGCGAGACCCGTGCCGGAACCCCCGTCGGAAGCGGCAGCGGGCACCGCCGTCCCCGCTGGCGCCGGACCCCGGCCCAGCGTTCGACGGGACGGGCGGGACGGATCGATCGGGGGCATTGCGGTCCAGGGGCAGGGGCACGGGGAGGCACCGAAAGGGCGGAACGGGCGGCCCGCACCCCCTCCGGGAGGTACCGACACCCCTCGGCGGAGTACCGGGGCCAGCGCGCAGGCTACCCTCAGCGACCCCGTAGGCGTCGTACGAGGATGCTCGCGTCGCCGCGCTGCTCAAGATCGGCCAGCACGACGGCGACCGCCTCGCGCACGATGCGTCCCCGGTCGACGGCGAGCCCATGCTCACCGCGGAGCACCAGCCGCGCGTGCTCCAGGTCCATCAGCTCCTCGGCCGACACATAGACCGTGATCTTCTCGTCATGGCGTTCCCGACCGCTGGGACGGCGGTTGCCGCCCCGCCCGCGACCCCGGCGCGCGGGGGCCACAGAAGCCTCCTGCGCGGCCTGGGGGCGACGCCCCTTGACAGGTGGCGACTGGGCCGCCGCTGCGGCCTCCTCGCCCCTACTGCGGCCTTCTACGGGCGCTTCCGCATCCGCGGCCGAGTGCTCGGCGGATCCTTCAGCAGGATCGTTCTCGCCGGACTGCGCCGGTACCCGTGCTTCCCCGTGCTGGGGGTTGGCGGGCCCGTTCGGGTTGGCCGGCCTGCGCGGGGAGGACGGCTGGAGCGCCATCCCCCCGGTCGTACGGAACAGTTCGTCGGCACCGGGCAGACTCACTCGGCGTGACACCGGGCGAGCACCTCCCTGGCGAGCTGGCGGTAAGCGGCTGCGCCGACCGAGTTGGATGCGTACGTGGTGATCGGCTCGCCCGCCACGGTGGTCTCGGGGAAGCGCACGGTCCGACCGATGACCGTGTGGTAGACGTGGTCGTCGAACGCCTCCACCACCCGTGCGAGCACCTCGCGGCTGTGCACGGTCCGGGAGTCGTACATGGTGGCGAGGATGCCGTCCAACTCCAGTTCCGGGTTGAGCCGCTCCTGGACCTTCTCGATCGTCTCCGTCAGCAGGGCGACTCCGCGCAGGGCGAAGAACTCGCACTCCAGCGGCACGATGACCTTGTGGGCCGCGGTCAGCGCGTTCACGGTGAGCAGTCCGAGCGAGGGCTGACAGTCGATCACGATGTAGTCGTAGTCCGACATCAGCGGCTTGAGCGCGCGCTGGAGCGTGGACTCGCGGGCGACCTCGCTGACCAACTGCACTTCCGCTGCCGACAGGTCGATGTTGCTCGGCAGCAGGTCCATGTTGGGCACTGCCGTCTTCAGCAGCACCTCGTCCGCCGACATGCCCCGCTCCATGAGCAGGTTGTAGACCGTGAGGTCCAGCTCCATCGGATTGACGCCGAGGCCGACCGACAGGGCACCCTGCGGGTCGAAGTCGACGAGCAGGACGCGTCGGCCGTACTCCGCGAGCGCGGCGCCCAGGTTGATGGTCGACGTCGTCTTGCCGACGCCGCCCTTCTGGTTGCACATCGCGATGATCTTCGCGGGTCCGTGGTCGGTCAACGGGCCCGGGATCGGGAAGTACGGCAGGGGCCGCCCGGTGGGACCGATCCGCTCGCGGCGCTGGCGCGCGGCGTCGGGGGCGAGAGTGGCCGCGTACTCGGGATCGGGCTCGTACTCGGCGTCTGGGTCGTAGAAGTGCCCCTCGGGGACTTCCTCGTAGGCGGCGAAGTGGGTGGACTCTCGGCCACTCTCGTTGCCGGCCATGGCGTTCACGTGTAGGCCGTCCGTCATCTTCATCGTGTGGGCTGTCGTCATGTGCGTGGTGTCCTGGCGCGTCGCGAAGGCTCGTCCCCCGGCAGGACCGAAGGAACCGACGACCGCCGGCCCGGACGACGAACTCGGGATCCGCAACGGCGTCACCGTGTGACCACCCCCGGGAGTAAATGTCGACTCATTCACAAGTCGTCTTACCTCCTTGGATGTGACCAGGACTTTATCGATAGGTCAGCGTGGCACCATGCCGACGGTTGGCGACTCTATGGCGTGTCACCGCTCCACAGCAACACAATCCGCCGTACCCGACCCGATGTGTCGGCGCTTCGGCGACACCGGAACACGTCTCTGTCAAGGGCGCACGACGGTTTCAGCACGGAAATGCATCGGTGTTTCGGGGGTGGGCGAAACGGTTAAAGAGTTACGTTCAAGGCGAGTTGAGCGGATGCGCCCCCTCGCCGGACACACGTCCGGCCGGACCTTGCACTGCAAGATCCGGCCGGGGGCGCCATGTTGACGGTGTTCGTTGACCGTCGGGCCGCTGTCAGCCGATGAGAGCACCCAGCTCAACACTCGGCAGACCGTGCGCTTCCGCGACCGGACCGTAAACGACCTGGCCATCGTGGGTGTTCAGCCCCAGCGCGAGCGCCGGGTCGCGACGCAGCGCCTCGACCCAACCGCGGTTGGCGAGCTCGACGATGTAGGGCAGCGTGGCGTTGGTGAGGGCGTAGGTGGAGGTGTGGGGCACCGCACCGGGCATGTTGGCCACGCAGTAGAACACCGAGTTGTGAACCATGAACGTCGGGTCGGCGTGCGTGGTGGGGTGCGAGTCCTCGAAGCAGCCGCCCTGGTCGATCGCAATGTCGACAAGAACACTTCCGGGCTTCATCTTGGCGACGAGCTCGTTGGTGACCAGCTTGGGGGCCTTGGCTCCGGGGATGAGGACGGCACCGATGACGAGGTCGGCCTCGATGACCGCCTTCTCCAGTTCGTAGGAGTTGGAGACGACCGTCTGCACCTGGGTGCCGAAGATCTTGTCCGCCTCGCGGAGCTTGTTGATGTCCCGGTCGAGCAGGGTGACGTGGAAGCCCATCCCCACCGCTATCTGCGTGGCGTTCCACCCGGAGACGCCACCGCCGATGACGACGGCCTTGCCGGCGTGGGTGCCGGGCACACCGCCGGGCAGCACACCGCGTCCACCAGCGGAGCGCATCAGGTGGTACGCGCCGACCTGCGGGGCGAGTCGGCCCGCGACCTCGGACATCGGGGCGAGCAGCGGAAGCTGCCGGTTCAGCGTCTCGACGGTCTCGTAGGCGATGGCGGTGGTGCCGGACTCCAGCAGGGCGTCCGTGCACTCGCGCGAGGCGGCGAGGTGGAGGTAGGTGAAGAGGGTCTGGTCCTTGCGGAGGCGGTGGTACTCCTCCGCGATCGGCTCCTTGACCTTCAGCAGCAGATCGGCCGTGGCCCACACCTCGTCGGCGGTGGACAGGATCTGCGCACCGGCTGCGACGAACTCTTCGTCCGTGATCGAGGAACCGAGACCGGCGTGCTGCTCGATGACGACCTGGTGGCCGTGGCGCACGAGCTCGTGCACGCCGGCGGGGGTGATCGCCACCCGGAACTCGTTGTTCTTGACCTCGCGGGGGATACCGACCTTCACGTCGATCACGGTCCTTGGCTCAGGGGATTTCAGGGGCACTGCCATACATACCCGGACGCATTGGCGCGCACAGGAATCACCGCGACAGGACGCGATGGAGCCAGTTTAATGAAGGATTTGTTGCTGTCTAGCCTTACAAAGCTCTAATCCTTTGCCGCACGACTACGGATTTCGTAGGTCTCTCCCCCCTGTAGCCGTTGACTGCCCTGCGCTTCGCTCCACTCCCGGCCCGACTCCCGCTGCTGGCCCCGGCCTCCACCAGCACGTCGTGCCGCGCCCGCGGATTCGGCACCGGAACCACGCCGGGCACCACCGCCCGCCCCTGTGGTCTGTGTCACACGCTCCCCTGCGCGCTCCCGGGCACCGTCCGCCACATGGTCGCCCGCGCCGGCCTCCGCTCCGCGTTGGTGATCGGACCGCTCCCCCTCAGCACCGGTGGACAAAACGCCCTGGCAGTCCTGGCAGTCCTGGCAGTCCTGGCAGTTGTCGTGCTCCTGCTCCGGCACCTGGAGGAGCCGCTCCGCGGTGAGGCGGTGGAGGCGAGCGGCGGCCGGGTCACCGAGCCGTTCCAACGTGTCCGCCAACCGCAACTGGAGCGCCGCCTGGAGCCGGTCGTCGCCGGCCCGGCGCGCCCACTCCACCGCCTCCTGACAGGTCTGCAACGACTCCTGCGGCCGCCCCGCGTACTCCTGGACCCTCGCCACCTCGCTCAGCGCCCTGGCCTGGGCGGGCAGATCGCCCGTCTTGCGGTGACCGGCGACCGCCGCGCGCCAACTGCGCAACGCCTCCCCGTACCGTCCGGCGTAGGTGTGCACGGTGCCCAACCGTCCGTAGATCCGGGCCTCGTCGGCGCGCTCGCCCCGGGCCTGCCGTTGGATCAGGGCCCTTCCGTACCAGTCCGCGGCACGGTGCCAGTCCCCGAGTTCCTGGTAGGCACCGCCCACGGACTCCATCGCACGGCCGGTGGCGTACGGGTCGCACGCGGCCCGTCCCGCATCGAGGGCCTCCCGATAGCGGGCGAGCGCCTCCCGGGTGCGGCCAGTGCGCGCATCGAGGTCGGCGAGGTTCAGCAGGGCTGCGGCCTCCTCGCGGTGCAGCCCGCGCCGCTCGGCGACGTCGAGCACCAGCCGGTGCAGTTGGTAGAGCTCGGGGGCGGCGACCTCGGTGCCATGGTGCACGGCGAGCGCCCGCACCAGCGCTGCCACCAACCGTCGGGCCAGGGTGTCGAGCTCGCCGTCGGCGACCGCGACCCGCGCGGCGGCCATCAGCACCGGTTGCCGCTGACGCAGCCACTTGCCCGCGGTGGGCACGTCGGGGAACCGCAGCGCCCTGGGCAGGGAAGCGAGCGCCTCCCTCGGCGGCGAACCCTCCGGTTCGGCCGCGCCCCGGCAGGACTGGAGGAGCCGAACCGTGCGCTCCAGCATCCGGGCCCGCGCCAACTGCACCTCGGCGGGGTTGTCCACGCTCTCCGTCAGGGCCAGGAGCAAGGGGTGCAGCGCGGCCGGGACGCGGTAGTGCACGCCTTCGGGATGCAGCAGCCCGAGCGCGGTGAAGCCGTCCAGCGCCGACTGGGCCTCGGGAACCGAACAACCGCCGAGCGCCGAGGCCGTGTGGGCGTCCGCAAGGCCGGCGGGTGCCAGGGCGAGCAGCCGCAGGGTTCGGGCGGCACCGCTGGGCAGCGAGGTGTACACGAGGTGGAAGGCCCTGTTCAGGGGCCGAAGGTGGGTGGGGGACGCGGCGCCTGCCTCGACTTCGGGGAGGGCCCTCAGCTGGCGCAGCGCATCCGCGACGGAGGTCTTGGGGCGGGCTGCCAGCCAGCCGCCGATGAGCACCAGCGCCGCGGGCAGCCCTCCGCACTCCTCGGCGATGGACTCGGCGGCCTGCGGATCGACGGTGATGCGTACGGAGCCGGTGAAGGTGGCGAGCAGTTCGATCGCCGCCTTGGGATCCATGCCGCCGAGGGTGCAGGGGCGCACCCCGGGGATGCCGGTCAGGGGCCCCCCGGAGACGGCGACGACCAGGCATTCCGGGTCGTCCGGCAGGAGGGGGTCGACCTGTTCGGCGTCGACGGCGTTGTCGAGGAGCAGCACCGCGCGGCGTCCGTCGAGCGCTTCGCGCACCATTTCGCTGAGCTCGTCCTCGTCGGCGCCGGGCGGCGCTGCGACGCCGAGTACGTCGAGCAGGTCGCGGCAGGTCTCGTCGGTGGGTACGTGACGCCCGTCGGATTCGGTGAGCCGGACACGCAGCACCCCGCCCGGGTAGCCGTCCGCGATCCGGGCGATGAACTGTTCGGCCAGGGCCGTCCGGCCGGAGCCGGATTGCCCCGCGACCAGCAGGACCCGGGCCCGGGCGGCCTTGCGGCCGGCGATGGTGTCCAGGCCGGCTCGTTCGACGTCGGACTGAAGGGTCTTCAGTTCCCTCTGCCTGCCGAAGAACCGTCCCGGAGACGCGCCGGCCCGGCCGGCCGAGTCCACCGCCTGATCCGTCACGGGCCACGCTCCCGTCCCAGTCCGCGCACGGGCACCCGTTCGCGTACGAGTTCAGCCCGTAGGGCCATCCGTACGGGCCTTCCGAGCGTAGTTCACTCTCTGCGACGAACCGTGGCGCACATGTCCGACAGATCACCTGATCGGATTAAAGATCTCACCGCACTATCCGATCATCGGACACGTCTTTCCGTACGGCGAACACCCACTCTCGTACGGGTACGGAAGCGCGGGTAAGGAAACGCGGGTACGGGAGCGGACGCGCCGCGAGGGTTCAGACGTCGAAGGGGCGCGCGGGCCAGGGGGCATCGGCGGGACGGAGCGCGTCCAATCCGTCCGACAAGGCCGCGGCAGCCGCCAGCACCCCCACCACCAGGCAGTTGTTGTGCAACCTGCCGGCGAGCGCGCCGCGCACCAACTCCGGGAGCGGCACCCGGGCGAGCTCCATGTCCGCCTCTTCCTCGCTGACCTCGAAGCGCTGGCCCTCGGCGTCCGACAGATCGCGGGCGAGGAAGATCCGCACGGCTTCGTCACAACCGCCGGGCGTGGTGTACACATCGGTCAGCACCCACCACTGCTCGGCCTTGATGTGCGCCTCTTCGTAGAGCTCGCGCTGTGCGGCGTGCAGCGGATTCTCGCCGGGAACGTCCAGCAGTCCGGCCGGGATCTCCCACAGCCGCTGCCGTACGGGGTGGCGGTACTGGCGCAACACCACCACCCGGTCCTCGGAGTCGATGGCGAGGACGGCGACCGAGCCGGGGTGGACCTGGTAGTCACGACGGACGACCGAGCCGTCGGGCATGACGACCTCGTCGGTGCGGACGCTGGTCTTCTTGCCCCGGAACGGGACCTCGGTCGCGGTGACCCGCCACTCCTCGGCCGTGTCCTCGATAACCCTGACGCTGTCGGCGCTGTCGGCGCTGCCCATGTGTGTGCCCTCCCGCTACGGAACCGGGGTGGGGATCTGAAGAGATCCCCACCCCGGTCAACGGTAATGCCTGCGCACTACGCGCCCGACTGGCGCTCCACGGCCGCCTTCACCAGACCGGCGAAGAGCGGATGGGGACGGGTCGGCCGGGAACGCAGTTCCGGATGGGCCTGGGTGGCGACCAGGTAGGGGTGCGTCTCGCGCGGGTACTCGACGTACTCGACGAGCTTGTTGTCCGGGCTGGTGCCGGAGAAGACGATGCCCGCCTTCTTCTCCAGTTCGGCGCGGTAGGCGTTGTTCACCTCGTAGCGGTGCCGGTGGCGCTCCTCGATGTAGGGCTGGTCGTCGTAGACCTCACGGACGATCGAGCCCTCCGCGAGCTTCGCCGGGTAGAGACCGAGCCGCATGGTGCCGCCGAGGTCACCCGCACCCTCCACATAGGCCAACTGCTCCTCCATGGTGGAGATCACCGGGTGGGCCGTCGTGGGCTCGAACTCGGTGGAGTTGGCGTCGGGGATCCCCGCGAGGTTGCGCGCGGCCTCGATCACGATGCACTGGAGGCCCAGGCAGAGACCGAGCAGCGGGATCTTGTTCTCCCGGGCGTACTGGATGGCGCCGACCTTGCCGCTGACCCCGCGGTCACCGAAACCGCCGGGGATGCAGATCCCATCCACGTCGGACAGTTGGCCCTTGGCACCGGCCGGGGTCTTGCAGTCGTCGGACCCAACCCACTTGATCTTGACCCGGGCCTTGTTGGCGAAGCCTCCGGCACGCAGCGCCTCGGTCACCGAGAGATAGGCGTCGGGCAGGTCGATGTACTTGCCGACCAGGGCGATCTTGACCTCGTGATCGGGGTTGTGGACCCGGTCCAGCAGATCGGCCCAGGTCGTCCAGTCCACGTCGCGGAAGGGCAGATCGAGCTTGCGGACCACATAGGCGTCGAGGCCCTCGGTGTGGATGACCTTGGGGATGTCGTAGATCGAGGGGGCGTCGGGACAGGCGATGACCGCCGCCTCGTCCACGTCGCACATCAGCGAGATCTTGCGCTTGATGGCGATCGGCACCTCGCGGTCTGCCCGCAGCACAATCGCATCTGGCTGAATACCGATGTTCCGCAGCGCGGCGACGGAGTGCTGCGTGGGCTTCGTCTTCAGCTCACCGGACGGGCCGATGTACGGCAGGAGGGAGATGTGCACGACGAAGACGTTGTCCCGGCCGACCTCGTGGCGGACCTGACGGACGGTCTCCAGGAACGGCAGGGACTCGATGTCACCCACCGTGCCGCCGACCTCGGTGATCACGACGTCGACGTCATCGGCCGCCATCCGACGGATGCGGTGCTTGATCTCGTTGGTGATATGCGGGATGACCTGGACCGTGTCGCCGAGGTACTCGCCGCGGCGCTCCTTGGCGATCACCTGGGAGTAGACCTGGCCGGTGGTGACGTTGGCCGACCCGTCGAGGTCGACGTCGAGGAAGCGCTCGTAGTGGCCGATGTCCAGGTCGGTCTCGGCGCCGTCGTTGGTGACGAACACCTCGCCGTGCTGGAACGGGTTCATCGTCCCGGGGTCGACGTTCAGATAGGGGTCGAGCTTCTGCATCGTGACCCGCAGTCCCCGCGCCTTCAACAGCGCACCCAGGCTGGAGGCCGTGAGGCCCTTGCCGAGGGAGGAGGCGACACCCCCGGTGACGAAGATGTGCTTGGTCGTCACGGATGACAAGGATCGTGTCGGCATCGCCAAGAGGGGGCTCCCGTGGTCGCGAAGTGAAGTGTGCGTACCGGCGTCCCGTGCTGTTCTGGGGAGTGCCGTCGCTGCGGTTGCGGGGCTCCTGATGTTGCACAGGCCGGCCACCGGTCCACGGGGTACCAGGGTATCAGCGACCGCGGGAGACTGCTTCCGGCCACGCGCACCCACTTGCGCACCTCCCTCAACAGAGGATCACCCATGGCTCACCCGTTCGGCGTAGTCGCGTTGTCGAGATCGCCACGCGGACCTCTTCGGTGCGTCGTATCCTGCTCGGACACTCGCTCTGCCGAGCGATGCAAAAGGGCGCGCTAAGCGCATCGAGCAGGGCGGCAGTGGGCGACGTGGGACAGGCCACAAGCGACATCCCGCACGTCAACCCGTAAGCCTTCTGCTCGTCAACCGCCCTTGACCGCAGCAGCAAGCGCCCCACGGGGCGGACGTGGCCGTTCGACTGGAGATGCACGTGGCCGGGCGCATCGAGGATTACGCACTCATCGGGGACATGCAGACAGCTGCGCTGGTCTGCCGGGACGGCACGGCCGATTGGCTGTGCCTGCCCCGTTTCGACTCGCACGCTGTTTTTGCCGGACTCCTCGGAACCGAGGAACACGGCTTCTGGAGACTGGGCCCGGCCCACTCCGAGGACGAAGAACCCCCGGCCGCCGACCGGCGCCGCTATCGCGGTGACTCCCTGATCCTGGAATCGGAGTGGGACACCCCGCGCGGCACGGCCCGCGTGATCGACTTCATGCCGCCGCGCGACGGCGCACCCCAGCTGATCCGGATCGTGGAGGGCGTCAGCGGACGGGTCGAGATGCGCTCCGCCCTGCGGATGCGCTTCAGCTACGGCCGGATCACCCCCTGGGTGCACAAGGTCGACGGGCGCACGGTGGCGGTCGCCGGACCGGACTCGGTCTGGCTGGACACCGAGGTCGAGACCTACGGCGAGGACCTGACGACCTACTCCGACTTCACCGTCGGACCGGGCGAGCGGGTGGCCTTCACCATCAGCTGGCAGCCCTCGCACCGCACCCCGCCCGCGCTCCCGGAACCCGAGGCGTCACTCACGGCGACCGCGGACTTCTGGCAGGAGTGGGTGGAGCACTGTACGTACCACGGCCCCTACCGCGAGGCCGTCGTCCGTTCACTGATCACGCTCAAGGCGCTGACCTACGCGCCGACCGGCGGGATCGTCGCCGCCCCGACCACCTCCCTGCCCGAGGAGATCGGCGGCGTACGGAACTGGGACTACCGGTACACCTGGCTGCGGGACGCGGCGATCACGCTGTCCTCGCTGCTGCGCACCGGCTACCGGGAGGAGGCCAGGGCGTGGCGCGAATGGCTGCTGCGCGCGGTCGCGGGCGACCCGGAGAACCTCCAGATCATGTACGGCATCGCCGGTGAGCGCGAGCTCGGCGAAGCCGAACTGGACTGGCTGCCCGGGTACGAGAACTCCACCCCGGTGCGCGTCGGCAACGGGGCGGCCCACCAGCTCCAACTGGACGTCTACGGCGAGGTCACCGAGGCGCTGCACCTGGCCCATATGACCGGTCTGGCACGCAACGACTACGCCTCGCTCCTCCAGCTCAAGCTGATCCAGTACCTGGAGGACCACTGGCGGGAACCGGACGAGGGCATCTGGGAGGTCCGCGGACCGCGGCGCCACTTCGTGCACTCCAAGGTGATGGCCTGGGTCGCCGTCGACCGGACGATCAAGCTGATCGAGTCGGGCGACGCGGAAGGACCGGTGGAGCGCTGGCGGCAGATGCGCGAGGACATCCACCGCGACGTCTGCGACAAGGGGTACGACCCCGAGCGCAACACCTTCACGCAGTCGTACGGTTCCAAGGAACTGGACGCCTCGCTGCTCCTCATCCCGCAGATGGGCTTCCTGCCACCCGACGACAAGCGGGTCATCGGCACCATCGAGGCCATCCAGCGCGAGTTGTCCACCGAGGACGGCTTCGTACTGCGCTACCCGACCGCCGGTGAACACGCCGGTGTCGACGGTCTCGCGGGTGACGAGGGCGCGTTCCTCGCCTGCTCCTTCTGGCTCGCGGACGACCTCGCGATGATCGGCAGGGTCGACGAGGCGCGCAAGCTCTTCGAGAAGCTCCTCTCCCTCCGCAACGACCTCGGCCTCCTCGCCGAGGAGTGGGACTCCAAGCACCAGCGGCAGGTCGGGAACTTCCCGCAGGCGTTCAGCCATGTGCCGTTGATCGACACGGCCCTGCGGCTGACCGCCTCCGGGGCGTACGGGGGCTGACCCGCAGCCGGCAACCACCGGCAGCGCCGACCGCCCCTGGGCGGGGACCGTTCGACGATCGGTCCCCGCCCTTCGGGCTTACGATGGAAAGGTCTCGAAGCGCCCTCGGAAGGGGGCACACCATGGCGCCCCAAGGCGTGGCGGAGACATCACTCACAAGTCTTCGCCAGCAAGTGACCGGCGAGGTCATCGTCCCCGGCGACTCCGGGTATGACGAGGCCCGCACCGTGTTCAACGGAATGATCGATCGACGTCCCGCCGTCATCGTCCAGTGCCACAGCCCGACCGACGTCTCCCACGCCATCCGGTTCGGCCGCAACCACGATCTGGCCATCGCCGTGCGCGGTGGCGGACACAGCGTCGCGGGCATGGCCGTCAACGACGGCGGACTGGTCGTCGATCTGCGACACCTCCACGACGTGAGCGTCGACCCCGAAGCCCGCACCGCCCGGATCGGCGGTGGCGCCACCATGAGCCAACTGGACCGCGCCACCCAACCCCACCACCTCGCGACCACCGGAGGCCGAGCTTCCACCACCGGTGTCGGAGGCTTCACCCTCGGTGGCGGATCGGGCTGGCTGGAGCGGAAGTTCGGGCTCGCCTGCGACAACCTACTGGCCGCCGAGGTGGTGACCGCGGACGGTCGCATCGTGCGCACCAGCGCCGACGAGCACCCCGAACTCTTCTGGGCGCTGCACGGCGGAGGCGGCAACTTCGGCGTGGCGACCTCGCTCACCCTTCAGCTCCACCCCCTGCCCGCGTTCTCGATGGCCCTCCTGCTGTTCCTCCCCGAGGACGGTCCGGAGGCCGTGCACGCCTACCGCGACTTCGTCGACGGCGCGCCCGACTCCATCGGCGGCGCAGTGATCTATCTGACCGGCCCGCCCGAGCCGTTCGTGCCCGAGCACCTGGTGGGCCGACTGATCTGCGGAGTCCTCGTCACCCACACGGGCACCGAGGCCGAGCTCCGTGAGCTCGCGGCACCCCTGATCGCCCTCCCCCACGAGGGCGAGGTCATCTCCGACATCCCCTACGCCGATCTCCAGTGCATGTTGGACGATCCCCCGGGGATGCGGAACTACTGGTCGGCCGAGTACCTGGGCGGCTTCCCGGACGACGCCGTCGCCGCGTACTGCCAGCTGGCCCTGACCATGCCCGTACCCACGGGATCGCAACACATCATGTTCCCGATGGGCGGAGCGGTGGCCCACGGCCCGGACACCTCCGACGAGGTCGGCGACTATCCGGTGCCCTGGCGCACCTCGCCCTGGGCGGTGCACCCGTTCGGTGTCTGGGAGGACGCCACCGACGACGACCGCGCCCGCCGGTGGGTCCGCGGCGTGCGCGCCGACATGGAACCGTGGTCGGCCGGAGCGGTCTATCTGAACTTCATCGGGTACGAGGGTCAGGAGCGGGTCGTCGCCTCCTTCGGCGAGGACAACTACCGGCGACTCGTCGCCGTCAAGGCCGCCTACGACCCGGAGAACGTCTTCCGGCTCAATCACAACATCAAGCCCACGGCGTCACCCTCCGCTGTCGCGGCCTGATCACCTCCGCCGCACGCACGCCCCCGGCCCTGCCGCCCGTGACCCCGAGACCTCAGCCCGGGTTGTACGGGAATGCCCCCACCCGGGTAGCGTCCGAAGACCGACGGGGAGGACCCGTACGGACACGAGGAAGCACGAGGCGGCACATCAGTGGAGACCCAAGGCGAGCCCCAGGGCGGCATCACCGTGCGACGGGCGCTGGAACTGCCCGGGCTGCGTTCCGGGCTGCCGGAGATCGTCGCCGGAGCGGAGCGGCTCCAGCGCACCGTGCGCTGGGTGCACACCGGCGAGGTCCCCAACATCGCCTCGCTCCTCAAGGGCGGTGAGCTGCTCCTCACCACCGGCATCGGCATCGGCACCCGCCCCGCCGAGCAGCGCGCCTTCGTGCGCCAACTCGCCGAGCGCAGGATCGCCGCGCTCGTGGTGGAACTCGGCCCCCGCTTCAGCCGTCTCCCCGCGGCGATCGTGGACACCGCACGCGCGGCCGGAATGCCCCTGGTCCAGTTGCACCGCGAGGTCCCTTTCGTCACCGTCACCGAAGAGATCCACACGGAGATCGTCAACGGCCACTACGCACTGCTGCGCCGCGCCGAAGAGGTCCACCGGCGCTGTACCGAAGTCCTCCTCGGCGGCGGCGGAGTACCGCAGGTCCTGCGGATCCTGGCCGACTTCACCGCCAACCCGATCTTCCTGGAGACTCCGGACGGACAACTGCTGTACGCGGCCGGCCCGGAGGCGGGGTCGAGCGGCGCCGATCCGCTCCAGGTGTGGGAGGGCGTGCGCGGCCAGCGGGCGGCTCGCGAGTCGCCACCCGCGGGAACCGTCGTGGTGGACGTGCCGGGCGGTGGGCAGGGCTCCGCAGCCGTACGCGCCCGACTGGTCCTGCCCGCCGTCGGCACCCCCTTGTTGACCGTGCACCGCATGGCCGCCGAGCGGGCGGCCGGGCTACTGGCCGTCGTCCTGATGCAGGCCCGGCAGGAGGAGGAGTTGGCCGCCCGCGGGCGCGGCGACTTCCTCACCGACCTCGCCGAGGGACGCATCTCCGCCGACGCCGCCCCCGCCCAAGCGAGGGTCCTCGGCTTCAAACCGGGCGACAGCGCCCTGATGCCCGTCGTCATGCGGATGGCCGCGGACCTCGCGCCGTCCGGGAACTGGGCCCTGCTCGCCCGGGCGGTACTGGAGGAACTGTCTGCGGTCGGCGTCCCCGTCCTGCTCGGTGTGCGCCCCATCGAGGGGCGGGTGCCGTTGCTCGTGGCGCTGAGATCGGAATCCGAACGGGCCACCGTCGCCGACCGGGTCGCCACCGCCCTGCGGACGGGCGTGGAACGGGCCGGTCTGGAGCGTGCGGGGGCACACCCGCCCGTCGTGGTCGTCGGGGTGGCCGGCGGCTGGGCCGCCGCATCGGCAGGACTGCGCCACGCCGCCGAGACCGCGACGGCCGCCCAGGGCCTGACCGACCGCCCCTGGTACGACGCCCGACGCCTCGACACCGATCTGCTCCTGTGGCGACTGCGCGACCACCCCGACCTCGCCGCCTTCGTGGAACGCACCATCGGCCCGCTGAGGGATCACGACTCCACCTCGCGCCCGCCGCTGCTCCCCACGCTGGAGAGTTATCTGGCCCACGCGGGACGCAAGGCCGAGACGGCACGCGAACTCCATCTGAACCGCCAGACGCTCTACAACCGTCTGGCCCGCATCTCGGAGCTGCTGGGCACGGACCTGGACGACCCACAGACGGTCCTGGCACTGAGCCTGGCCCTGCGGGCGCGTCGCCACGCGGTGTAGGTCGTGCCTTCGAGGATCGTGCCGGGCCGCGCGTTCACGACACGAGTTCGTCGTACACGCTCAGCACCTGGGCCACCGTCTCGTCCTCCGTCTGCCAGGTCGACGCCTGCGCCCGGCCCGCCCTGGCCAACTCCCCGCGGCGCGTCGCGTCCGTCAACAGACGGGTCACCGCGTCCGCGAGGGCCGGCGCATCGCCGTAAGGGACGAGTTCCGCTGCATCCCCCACGAGTTCGGGCACCCCGCCGACCGCCGTCGCCACCAGGGGAACCCCCAGGCGCAGCGCCTCCTGGGCGAGGACGGAACGCGACTCCCACCGGCTGGTCAGGACGGCGACGTCCCCCGCCGCGAGGAGGTCGCTGATGTCGTCCCTGCGGCCCACCAGTCGCACCGGCAGGGCCTCCGTCTCGATGCGCTGCTGGAGGGATCCCCGCTGTGGCCCCTCCCCCGCGATCACCACCAGCGGCACCGGGTCCAGGTACTGCCAGAATCGGGCGGCGTCCAGCAGGGTCTCGTACCCGCGATGGGACTCCAGACTGCCCACCGCCATGATCAACGGCCGGTCGGCGACCCCCAGCTCCGCCCTGGCCCGCCCCTCGGCCGCGCAGGAGCAACCCCGCGGTGCGGGCAGCGAGGCGGGGGCGAGTCGGGCATCGCGGGCGCCGTGGTGACGGGCCCGGTCCACGAGTTCCGAGCAGGTCCCGAGGACGACCGCCGCCGCCCGGGCCGCCTTGCGTTCCATGAGCCGCAGCACCTGCCCACGGGCGCCGCCGTGGTGCCCGCGGGTGTGCCAGGTGACCACCAGCGGCACGGGCCGTCCATGCAGGGCGAGCGCCGCACGGACCGACGCATGCAGTCCGTGGGCATGTACCAGATCGGCATCGGCGAAGATCTCCCGGAGTGCGCCGACGGTGGTCGGGGCGGCCCGCCGGGGCAGCGAGGCGAAGTGGACCCCGGTGCCGGGGAAGTCGTAGAGGTGGTTCAGCTCGGCCGGGGCGCACACGGTCACCTGCACACCCCGAGCCACCAGCCCCGCGGCCAGTGATCGGACGTGCGCGCTGCTGCCCGCGCTGCCGCCGCCCAGCACCTGGACCGTACGCAGCTGTGTCACTTGCCCAAGAATGCCAGCCCGTACGCACGTTCCGGCACCGTCTCTGTACGCGGAGTGCGGCTTCGCAGGTACGGGATCACTCACATGGGTGAACGGCGACGCCTATGACTCGCCGCGGGCCGCCGCCAACAGTTCCTCCGCGTGCGCCCGGGCGGTCTGGGAGTCCTCCTGTCCGGCGAGCATCCGGGAGAGTTCACGGACCCGGTCCTCCCCTTCGAGGACGGTCACCCCGCTGCGGGTGACGGAACCGTCGTGGGTCTTCTCCACCAGGAGTTGACGGTCCGCGAAGGCCGCGACCTGCGGCAGATGGGTGACCACGACGACCTGTGCCGTCTTGGCGAGCTTGGCCAGCCGTCGACCGATTTCGACCGCCGCCTTGCCGCCGACACCGGCGTCGACCTCGTCGAAGAGATAGGTCGGTACGGGAACGGTCCCGGCGAAGACGACCTCGACGGCGAGCATGACGCGCGACAGTTCGCCGCCGGACGCCCCCTTGGCGATGGGCCGCGGCGGCGCACCGGGGTGGGGCGCGAGCAGCAGTTCGACCTCGTCCGCGCCATGCGGCCCGTATGCCACCGTACGACCGCTCACGTCGATGCCGTCGGCGGCTTCGCTCTGCCGGATCGCGAAGGAGACCCGGGCGTGGGGCATGGCCAGCGACGACAGTTCGGCCGTGACGGCGTCGGCGAAGGTGGCGGCGGCCTTGGTGCGGGCGTCGGTCAACGCCTGTGCGAGACCGGAGAGTTCGGCGCGCAGCAGATCCCGTTCGGCGGTGAGCTCGCCGATCCGGTCGTCGTCGCCGTCGAGCTCCGTGAGCCGGATCGCGCCCTCCTCGGCCCAGGCCAGAACGCGATCGATGCTCTCGCCGTACTTGCGGGTGAGCGCGGTCAGTGCGGCCCGACGCTCCTCCACGGCGGCCAGCCGTCGTGGATCGGCGTCCAGCCGGTCGGCGTACCCGGCGAGTTCGCCCGCGACGTCGCTGAGCAGGATCGAGATCTCGCCCATCCGCTCGGCGAGCCCGGCGAGGGCCGGATCGTGGGAGCGCACGGCGTCCAGGGCGCGCCCGGCACCGGCGACGAGGGTGGTGGCGTCGACGCCTTCGGGATCCTCGGGGTTGCCCACGAGTGCGGTGTGCGCGACGGTCGCCGCCGAGGCGAGCGCTTCGGCGTGGCCGAGCCGTTCGGCCTCGGTGGCGAGTTCGCGGTCCTCGCCGGCACGCGGTTCGACCGCGGCGATCTCGTCCAGTCCGAAGCGCAGGAGATCGGCTTCCTGGGCCCGCTCACGGGCCCGGGTGGTCAGTTCGTCGAGTTGGGCGGATAGGGCGCGCAGCCGGCGGTAGGCGGTGGAGTATCGGGCGAGGGGTCCGGTGACCGCGCCGCCCGCGTACCGGTCGAGCGCCTCGCGCTGCCGGGTCGGGCGCAGCAGTCCCTGTTGATCGGTCTGGCCGTGGACGGCGACGAGTTCGTCGGCGAGTTCGGCCAGGACGCCCATGGGCACGGAGCGACCGCCGATGTGTGCGCGGGAACGGCCCTCTGCGGACACGGTCCGGCTGATGAGGAGGGTGCCGTCGTCGAGTTCGGCGCCGGCTTCCTCCGCGCGCAGTGCCGCGGGCCCGCCGGGGCGCACCCCGAGGCGTCCCTCGACGACCGCCGACTTGGCCCCGAGCCGCACGAGAGCGGGGTCGGCCCGTCCGCCGAGCAACAGCCCGAGGCTGGTGACGACCATGGTCTTGCCCGCGCCTGTCTCACCGGTCACCGCGGTAAAGCCGGGCGACAGCTCGACGACAGCGTCGTCGATGACCCCGAGCGACCGTATCCTCATCTCCTCCAACACGGACACGACCATACGAGGTTTCGTCCCGAGGGCGCGACGCGGACCCACCCCAGCCGAGGGGATCGTCGGCCGCGAACGCCGTGCGCAGGTCACGCCAGCCCTCTGGCGCGTCCCCATATGCCCCGATTACGCTCCGGTGTATGTCGAGCAGGCCGTCAGCCGAACTGATCGTGACCTCCCCGGGCAGTACCGCGCGCTTTGACGGGGAGCGGCTGTGGATCGAGCGGGAACGAACGCGGTGGACGGTGCCGCTCCAGGCGATCGATTCCGTACGCCTGACGAAGGAAGGTTCGCAGGTGTCGATCACCCTGACCGGTCACGGCCGGGAAGCGGACCACGGACTCGCCGCGCCGGTTTCGATCCCGTCATCGGACCCTTACGCGGCGGAAGTGTTCAGCAGAGGGCTGCGACGTGCCCTCGCGGAGCGTGAACCCGCCGATGACGGACATGCGCTGGTGACCCGGGAGGCGCTCCCTCGCCGTCCGGCCCGGTTCACGGCGACGCAACGGTGGTCGGCGGCGCTCGTGACCGGTTGGCTCGCCGTTCTGGTCGTCGTGGGGCTGGTGTCGCGGGCGCCCGCGGCCATGCTTTCGGGACTCCTCCTCGTGGTGGCCTGGACGATGCCGTTGGGAACGGGGGTCCTGGTGAACTCCGTGCGCCATCGCATCCGTCCGGCGCGCGTGCTGCGGCGACGCGGATTGACGGTGCCGGGGCGAATGACCGGTCAAGCGGTGCGCAAGCACAAGGACAGCCGTCAGAGCTACCCGCTGCTCGCCTTCACCACGGTCGACGGCACTCCGTTCCAGGACATCCGTTCGGTGGTGTCCGTCCATGCACCGTCTGACGACGAGCAGGCCATCCGGGGCGCGGTGGACGTGACGTACGACCCGGAGAACCCGGCCCTGGCCGCCTGTGGCAGGACGGTCAGCCATGCCGGGTGGACGGCGGCGCTGACGGTCTTCGGCGCGGTGCTCACGGTGTTCTCCGTGGTCGTCGTCGGTGTGCTCCTCACCCGGTGAGGCAGCGCGCTAGTGAACGGGAGGTGCGCCGCGCCAACCGGAGACGGGCAGCGCGAACTTGGCCACCAGACGGTCCGTGAACGA
The DNA here is from genome assembly GCF_040638655.1 of Streptomyces sp. NPDC005963. Lineage (NCBI taxonomy): Bacteria > Bacillati > Actinomycetota > Actinomycetes > Kitasatosporales > Streptomycetaceae > Streptomyces > Streptomyces sp. NPDC005963. The sequence goes on from NZ_JBEXVD010000021.1 coordinate 130,205, forward strand.
CGCGTGGTGGAGGCGGGCCAGTCGTACGGGCACGGCCCCGCGACGCACCTCGACCCGCGCGCCCGGCGGCAGTTCCACGGTGCGGCGTCCGTCGCACCAGAGCACCCCGTGCGGAGTGTGGGGCTGCACCTCTACCGCGAGGACCGAGGCGGGCGAGGTGACCAGCGGTTTGGCGAAGAGTGCATGGGCGCTGATGGGAACCATCAACAGGGCCTCCACCTCGGGCCAGACCACCGGGCCGCCCGCGGAGAAGGCGTAGGCCGTCGAGCCGGTCGGAGTGGCGCACACGATCCCGTCGCAACCGAAGGCGGTCACCGGGCGGCCGTCGATCTCCAGCACGACTTCCAGGATCCGGTCCGGGGACACCTTCTGTACGGCCGCTTCGTTGAGCGCCCAGTCACGGTGCACTATGTCGCCGTTGCGGTGTACGACGACGTCGACGGTCATCCGCTCCTCGACCTCGTACGCCCTGCTGACCACGCGGTCGACGACCTGGTCGAGATCGTCCCGTTCGGCTTCGGCGAGGAAGCCGACCCGGCCCAGGTTGACGCCGAGCATGGGAACCCCGGAGGCCCGGGCGAACTCGGCGCCGCGCAGGAGGGTGCCGTCGCCGCCGAGGACGATGAGCAGTTCACAACCGTCCAGGGCGTCGGGCGTGGCGGTGGGGACCGTCTCGACGGCCGCGGGCAGCGGTAGGTCGGCGGCCTCCGCGGCGAGCACCCGCACGCTCAGGCCATTGCGCAGCAGACCTTCGACGACGAGTTCGGCGCTGCGGATGGCGGCGGGGCGCCCCGTGTGTGCGAGCAGGAAAACGGTGCGTTGGGTGGTTGCTGCTGGTGTGGTCAACGAGGTCCTTCCGCCACGGCACGATCGACATCGGCCGGATTGACGCTGGGCGCGCCCGCCCGGAGCCAGAGAAAGTATTCGACGTTTCCGGAGGGTCCGGGCAGTGGACTGGCGGTGACTCCGAGCACACCGAGACCCAGTTCGGCGGCCCGGCCGGCGACGGCGAGCACGGTTTCCTTGCGGAGTTCGGGGCTGCGCACGACTCCGCCGCTGCCGAGCCGTTCCTTGCCCACCTCGAATTGGGGCTTGACCATCAGGACGAGGTCGGCGCCCGGGGCGGTGCAACGGACCAGGGCGGGCAGGACGAGTCCGAGGGGGATGAACGACAGATCGCCGACGACCAGGTCCACCGCGGTGTCGTCGATCGCGTCCAGGGTCAGTTCGCGCACGTTCGTCCGGTCCTTGACCGTGACGCGTTCATCGCTCTGGAGCGACCAGGCGAGTTGTCCGTACCCGACGTCGACGGCCACCACATGGGCCGCGCCCGCGCGCAGCAGCACATCGGTGAAGCCTCCGGTCGACGCTCCGGCGTCCAGCGCGCGGCGGCCTTCGACCTCCAGCCCCTCGGGCACGAACGCCGCGAGGGCCCCAGCCAGTTTGTGCCCGCCCCGGGAGACGTAATCGGGGTCGCTGCCGTCGTCGGTCACCACGACGGCCGCACTGGTCTCGACCTGGGTGGCGGGTTTGGTCGCGGTGTTGCCGCCGACGGTGACCCGTCCCGCGGCGATCAACTGGCTGGCGTGCTCGCGTGAGCGCGCGAGTTTGCGGCGCACCAATTCGGCGTCGAGACGGCGGCGGGCGACTCCTGCCACGTGCGGTTCAGCTCCTGTGGTCGTACGGGGGTGACTGCGGTCCGGGCGCCGAGGGGCCCGGTTGCGGTGCGTCGAGTGCGGTCAGTGTGTCCCGTAGACCGCGGTGTACATCCTCGTACACCGCGAGATGTCCCTCGGCCGGGAGGTGGTCGGCATCGGCCAACCGCTCCAGGACCGCGTCCACTGCGGTGTTGCCGGTGGGGGCGCGGGGCACTCCGAGCGGGGCGGGTGCGGCCGGGTCACCGGGTCCGTTCTCGGTGGGGGCGGTCGGTGACGTCTGTCGGTCGCTCCCGGCGGCCAGCGGTGCATCGGCGAGCAGTCCGTCGGTGGCCGACCCCGTGCCGGCTCCTGCCGCGGTCGCGGTGGGCACCGGGGGCGGGCGGTCCCCCGGGCCGGGGATCAAGTCGCTCATGCCCAGACGCTACCGCGAAGCCCTGCGGTACCGTCGCTCCTGATGGCGACGACGGAAGAGTGCCGCAGCGCGCTCAAAAGACTCAGTGACAACCTCGCGCAGGCGGACGACGACAGCAGCGCCCGGGGGGCGGCTGCGCTCGACCGCTCGCTCAGCTGCCACATCAGGGATTTGGACACCACGTTCGTCGGCCGCCTCCAGGACGGCCGGATCGAGGTGACGGACACACTGGCGGGGCCGCCGCGCGACAAGGCCCAGATCCGATTGGCGATGACGGGGGACGACCTCGTGGCGCTGGTCGACGGTCGGCTCAACTTCGCGAAGGCATGGGCTTCGGGGCGGGTGTCCCTGGAGGCCGGGTTCCGCGATCTGCTGCGGCTGCGGACCCTGCTCTAGCCCTGCGGGACAGCGTCTTCGAGGGCCTGGGGCCGGGTCATCTCAGAGCGATTTCACGGTGGCACGCCTGCGGGCAACCGGCACCACCAGGGGCGTACCGGACTCGGGGTCCTCGATGACCTGGCTCTTCACCTGGAACACGGTCTCCACCAAGTCGGCGGTCACCACGTCCGACGGTGCGCCCTCGGCGACCACCTCGCCGTTGTGCAGGGCGATGAGGTGGGTGGCGTACCGGGCCGCCTGGTTGAGGTCGTGGAGTACGGCGACGAGCGTGCGGCCCTGGTTCTCGTGGAGTTCGGCGCACAGGTCGAGCACTTCGAGTTGGTGCTGGATATCGAGGAAGGTCGTGGGCTCGTCCAGGAGCAGCAGCGGGGTCTGCTGGGCGAGGGCCATGGCGATCCACACGCGCTGGCGCTGGCCGCCGGAGAGTTCGTCGACGTACCGATCGGCCAGTTCGCCGACGCCGGTGGCCTCCATCGACTCCTGGACGATGCGTTCGTCCTCCGGCGACCACTGGCGAAGGAGCCCCTGGTGGGGGTAGCGACCGCGGGCGACGAGGTCGGCGACGGTGATGCCGTCGGGTGCGATCGAGGACTGGGGGAGCAATCCCAGCGTCTTGGCCACCTTCTTCGCCGGCATGGAGTGGATGACCTGCCCGTCCAGCAGCACCCGGCCCTGGGTGGGCTTGAGCATCCGGGAGAGCGCGCGGAGCAGGGTGGACTTGCCGCAGGCGTTCGGCCCGACGATCACGGTGAAGGAGTTGTCCGGTATGTCGACCGACAGGTTCTCGGCGATGATCCGCTGGTCATAGCCGAGGGTGACGGATTCCGCGGTGAGGCGCTGCATGGTGGTACTCCTGGATCGACGGTGCGTGATACGGGCGGGCCTGCCGGGGTCTACGGGGCTCATACGCGTCCCGCCCGACGTTCGGCGACCAGCAGCCACAACAGATAGCAGCCGCCCAGAACCGCCGTCACCACACCCACGGGGAGTTGCCGGTCACCGAAGGCCGAGGTCGCGACCAGGTCGGCGACCAGCAGCAGGGCGGCACCCATCGCCGCGGCCGCGGCGAGGTTCGGCCCCGGGGAGCGGGTCAGTCTCCGGGCGAGTTGGGGTGCGCTGAGGGCGACGAAGGCGATGGGGCCGGCGGCGGAGGTGGCGAACGCCATCAGCAGGACGCCCGACCCCATGAGGACGAGCCGGGCGCGTTCCACCGGAACACCGAGGGCGTATGCGGCGTCGTCGCCCATCGCCAGCATCCGCAGGGGACGCGCGTACACCGCGACCAGTGGCACCAGGACGAGCGTCGACACCAACAGCGGCCAGACCTGCTCCCAGTCGCGCCCGTCGAGCGAACCGGTGATCCACAACACCGCGCGGGCCGCGTCGACCAGCGTCGCCTTGGTGAGGAGGTACTGGTTGACGGCGGTCAGGACGGCGGCGGCGCCGATGCCGACGAGGACCAGCCGGTATCCGTGGACCCCGCGCTTCCACGCGAGCAGATAGATCACGGCTCCGGTGGCCAGACCGCCGACGATCGCTCCACCGGCCACCGCGACGGCACTGCCCTGGAAGAGGACGATCACGACGAGCGCGCCGACGGCGGATCCCTGACCGAACCCGATGACGTCGGGGCTGCCCAGCGGATTGCGGGAGAGGGACTGGAAGATCGTGCCGCTGAGGGCCAGACAGGCTCCGACGAGGAGCCCGACGATGACCCGGGGCAGTCTGAGGTCCATGATGATGAACTCGTGGGCCGCCGAGCCGTTGCCCAACAGCGTGGCGATCACATCGGCGGCCGAGATCGGGAAGTCCCCGCTGCCGATCAGGACCACGCCCGCTCCGAGGGCCGCGGCCAGCAACACCACGACGACCAGGATCGCCCGCGGGTCGGCCCGTACGGAGAGGCCGCCTGCGGTGCGCACGGCCTTCACCGAACGCGTGGTCCGAAGCGGCTCGCCCGTTGTTTCCGCGGCGGGCACCGCTGTCACCTTGCTCATAGCTGGGCCAGCTTCTTGCGACGGACGAGTTGGATGAAGACCGGACCGCCGATCACCGCGGTGACGATGCCGACCTGGAGCTCTCCGGGTCGGGTGACGACCCGTCCGATCACATCGGCTCCCAGCAGCAGTACGGGAGCGAGGACGGCTGCGTACGGCAGCACCCAGCGCATGTCCGGGCCGGTGAGGGCGCGGACGAGGTGCGGGATCATCAGTCCGACGAAGATGATGGGCCCACAGGCGGCGGTCGCCGCTCCGCACAGCAGGGTGACGCTCAGCATGGCGACAGCGCGGGTGCGTCCGAGGTGGGCGCCGAGCGAGCGGGCGGTGTCGTCGCCCAACTCCATCGCGTTCAGCGAGCGGGCGAGTCCGAGCGCGAGCAGGGCGCCGATGCCGATGAACGGCAGCACCTTGCCGAGGATTTCCATGTCGGCGGAGGCGAGCGAACCGACCGTCCAGAACCGGAGTCGATCGAGCGCGGCCGAGTCCAGGAGTTGCACCGCATTGACATAGCCGTAGAGGGCGGCGGTCGCCGCGGTCCCGGCGAGGGCGAGCCGCACCGGTGTGGCGCTGCGACTGCCGCCGAGGACGTAGACGATCACCGAGACCACGGCGGCCCCGACGAAGGCGAACCACACGTACCCGGTGAACGAGGTCACGCCGAGGAAGCTGATGGCGGAGACGACCGCCGCGGACGCCCCCGCATTGACACCGAGGAGTCCGGGCTCGGCCAGGGGGTTGCGCGTGAGTGCCTGCATGACCGCTCCGGCGAGCCCGAGCGCCATGCCCACGATCAGCCCCAAGAGCGTCCGGGGCACGCGGACTTCGCGGATGAGCACTCCGTGTTCGCCACCCGTGCGGTCGAAAAGACCGTCCCACACATCGGCGAGCGGAATCGGTTTCGCGCCGACGGCGACACTCGCGAGACAGACCAGAACCAGCACGCCCACGGCTGCGAGCAGCCCTACAGCGCGCACGGCATGGCGTTTTCGGGGTTCGGGCGCGGCCGTCTGCTTGACGGCGCCGGGGGGACTGTCGACCAACACAAGGTTAGGTTAGCCTACCCTCTCAATCAATCTGCCCGCTTGCTGACATCCCCGCTGACATCCCCACCGAAAGTCGACCCATGCATAACTCGCCCATGTCCCGTCGCCGTCTCCTCGCCTCCGCCGGCGCGCTGGGCATCGGCGCCCTCCTCACCGCCTGCGGAGAAGGTGAGAAGTCGTCCGCTCCCAAGGGGGGCGGCTCCTGGACCTTCAAGGACGACCGCGGCAAGGTCGTCAAGGCCGACAAGAAACCCACCAACGTCGTCGCCTACATCAGCACCGCCGCCGCCCTCCACGACTACGGAGTCCAGTGCAAGGGCGTCTTCGGCCCGAGCAAGCCGGTGAACGGCAAGCCCAACCCCCAGGCCGGGAACCTCGACGTCGCCAAGCTGACCAGCCTCGGCGAGGCTTGGGGCGAGTTCAGCATCGAGAGGTACACGTCGCTCCAGCCCGACCTGCTGATCAGCAACATGTTCCCGCCGCCCGCCCTCTGGTACGTGCCCGAGGAGAGCGCGAAGAAGATCGAGTCCCTCGCGCCCTCGATCGGCATCGCAGGCGCCCACAAGTCCCTGCTCGAACCACTGCGCCGGTACGAGGAGTTGGCCACGGCACTCGGCGCCGATCTCAAGGCCGAGCAGGTCGTCAAGGACAAGGCGCGGTTCAAGGCGGCGGAGGCCGCGGTGCGCAAGGCGGCAGCCGCCAATCCCGGGCTCAAGGTCCTCGCCATGAGCGGCGACAACCAGCAGATGTACACGGCCGTCCCTGACTCCTACTGCGACCTCAACTACTTCAAGGACCTCGGAGTGGAGATCATCGAGGGCAAGAAGAGCGACGAGTGGGGCTTCTGGGAGTTCCTCAGCTGGGAGAACGCCGACAAGTACCACGCCGATCTCATCATGATCGACAACCGCTCCAGCGCCATGCCCGCAGCCGGGCTGCTCAAGAAGCCGACCTGGGCCAAGCTTCCCGCGATCAAGGCCGGCCAGACGGTTGCCTGGTCCATGGAGGAACGTTACAGCTACGCCGGTTTCGCCCCCGTCCTGGAACAACTCGCCGCCGCCATCAGCCGGTCGAAGAAGCTCACTGCCTGAGCGAAGGGCCCTGCCGGCCCTCCCACCGTCCTCCACCTCGCGTCCCGCCGACCGCCCGTCCCGACCACGATCCGGATGGCGCTCGGCGGGGACGACACGGCCCGGACGGTGACCGCCGGACGGAACCAGCCCGTCAAGCCCTCATCCCCCCGGGCCCGACACGACCCCCAACGGGCCCGTACAGCAGCCCTGTCGGGACTAGAACCCCAGACGCGCCAACGCCTTCGCCGTCCCCTGGTCGAACACGCCGTCACCGGCCGTGCTCCATGCCGCCGCACACAGCGCCCGCAGACCGTCCAGGACCTCACCGTCTCCGTCCAGCACCAACTCTCCGTCCCGTACGCCCGCCGTCCACCCTCCACAGCCAAAGGCATCCCCGACCGGCGCGACGTCGGGCTGACCGGTGAGCAGTCCCCGCAGATCGGCGTCCACGTACGTCGGCCGGTGCTCGGGCCGCGCCACCAGCAACCGTGCGGCGTCCGTCACCCCCGTCAGCACCAGCAAGGAATCCACTGCACCGTTGAAAGCGCCTTCGATGTCGGTGTCCAGTCGGTCCCCGACCACCAACGGCCTTCGCGCTCCCGTCCGCAGGATCGTCTCCCGGTGCATCGGCGGCAACGGCTTGCCCGCCACCTGCGGCTCCGCCCCGGTGGCGATCCGCACCACCTCGACCGCGGCCCCGTTGCCGGGAGCGATCCCCCGCCCGCTGGGAATCGTGAGATCGGTGTTCGACGCGAACCACGGCACACCCCGCGCAATCGCGTAACACGCCTCCGCGAACCGCCCCCAGGGCAGTTCGGGCCCGCCGTACCCCTGAACCACCGCCGCCGGATCGTCATCGGCCGAATCCACCGGCTCCAGTCCCCGCTCACGCAGGGCGACCCGCAGACCTTCGCCGCCGATGACCAGCACCCGGGATCCGGCAGGCACCTGTTCGGAAATCAGCCGGGCCACCGCCTGCGCCGAATTGATCACGTCCTCGGCATCCGCGGACAACCCCAACTCCCTCAGATGCGCCGCGACCGCATCGGGCGGACGGAGCGCATTGTTCGTCACGTACGCCAACCGCATCCCACCCCGCTGCGCCACCAGGAGCGAGTCCACCGCGTGCCCGATCGCCGCACCGCCCGCGTACACCACACCGTCCAGGTCCAACAGAGCGGTGTCGTACGCATCACTCAACGCCGTCGCCCTACCACTCGGGCTGATCCTGCTCCGCTGACTCATTCGACTCTGCCCCTCGATCGGCGTCACTCCCCCGATCATCGCTCATCACACTCCACGCATACGATGCACGAATGAACAGCGAAGGTCCCGCGGCCAACGACGGTCTGCGCCTGCTCCCCTTCCGCGGCTTGCGGTACGTCCCCGAGCGGGTCGGCTCACTCGCGGCGGTGACCTCGCCCCCGTACGACGTCGTCGTCAGGCCCGATGGACTCCACCACCTGGAATCCGCGGACCCGTACAACATCGTCCGACTGATCCTGCCGCAGGCCACGACCCCCGCGGAACGCCACCGCCAGGCAGCCGAAACCCTCGCCCGCTGGGAAGCGGAAGGCATCCTCGCGCAGGACCCCGAGCGCGCCCTCTACGTGTACGAGCAGCGCCGGGGCGATGTCCTGCAACGCGGCATCATCGGTGCCCTCGCCCTCTCCGAACCCTCGGAAGGGACCGTCCTGCCCCACGAGGACGTGATGCCCGACATCGTTGCCGACCGCGCCGCCCTGATGCGGGCCACCGGGGCCAATCTGGAGCCGCTGCTCCTCACCTACCGCGGTACGGGAACGGCGACCGGTGCAACGGCCGTCATCGAGCGGACCGTCCAACGCGCGCCCCTGCTGGCCACCACCACGGAAGACGGCTTCAGCCACCGGCTCTGGTCGGTGACCGACACCGCGGATCTCCATGCCGTCGACGCCGACCTCGCCGAACGGCAGGCACTCATCGCGGACGGACACCACCGCTGGGCGACCTACCTCACCCTGCGCGCCGAACGCTCCGACCCCGGCCCGTGGGGCTACGGCCTGGTCCTCCTGATCGACATGGCCCGATACCCCCTCCAGGTGCGGGCGATCCACCGACTGCTGCACCGCTTCCCGGTCAGCCGGGCACTGGCGGCACTCGACGGCTCGTTCCGCGTCCAACACCTCCCGGTGCCGCTCCCCGAGGCACTGGAAGCGCTGGCCTCGGCGTCGACGGAAGGAAACGCGTTCCTGTTCGCGGGGGACGGAACCTTCCACCTCGTCGATCGCCCCGACCCCGAACTCCTCGCACGGACGATCCCCCACGATCGCCCCACCGCCTGGCGCCGGCTGGACGCGACCGTCGTGCACTCCACACTCCTCGACCACCTCTGGAGCATCCCGGACACACCCGAGCACATCGCCTACATCCATGACACCGCCGCCGCGGTCGACCAGGCAGAGCGCAACCGGGGCACCGCGGTTCTGATGCACCCGGTAGCGGAGGAGGTCGTACGGGAGCTGGCCCGCGAGGGCGTCATGATGCCCCGCAAATCCACATCGTTCGGACCGAAGCCGGCCACGGGGTTGGTCCTCAGACGCCTCACCCAGAACTGACGGAGGGGCGGCACCTCAAGGTGCCGCCCCTCCGTACTCCGTTCAGTGCTACGCGCGCTCGTCGCCCTCGCCTGCGACGTCCACGTCATCGGCTACGTCGTCCGCCACGCCCGGCGCGGGAACTTCGTCGCCCTCCTCGTTCTGCTCGTCCTCCTCGGCCAAGGTCTCCTCGACCTCGACGGGACGCTGGACGTCAGACCCGTCGGTACGGTCCACCTGGACCACCTCGACCACGTCCACATCGATGGCATCGTCCACGTCGATGGCGTCGACGAACTCCACACCGTCCATCTCCGCCAACCGGTCAGACGCATCGGTGACGCCGTCCTTGTCGGCCTCCAGCGCCTTGGCGAACCACTCCCGTGCCTCGTCCTCACGACCGGCCGCCAGCAGCGCATCGGCATACGCGTACCGCAGTCGCGCGGTCCACGGCTGTACGGAGTGGGAGGCCAGCTCAGGACTCTGCAAGGTGACGATCGCGGCCTCAAGCTGATCCATGTCACGGCGAGCACCGGCCGCGACCAGGCGCATCTCCACCTGCCCGGCCTTGTCGAGCTTCTGGACCTCGGCCTCACCGGCCATCGCCAGCGCCCGCTCGGGACGCCCCAGGCCGCGCTCGCAGTCAGCCATCACGGGCCACAACTCCACGCCACCGGTCATCCGTCGCGCCGCACGGAACTCGGCGAGCGCTTCCGTGTACCTCTGCGTGGCGTACGCGGCGAAGCCCGCGGCCTCACGGACCGCAGCCACCCTGGACGCCAGCCGCAGGGCGATCTTCGAATACCCATAGGCGAGCTCTGAGTCCTCGTCGATCAGCTTGGCAACCATGACGAGGTTCTTGGAGACCTCTTCGGCCAGCCCCTTGGGCAGGCTCATCAGCTCCTGGCGCACGTCCTGGTCGATCTCATCGCCAGTGACGTCCTCGGGAATGGGCAGCCGCTTGATCGGCTCCCGATCAGGACGGTCACGGTCATCGCGACGCCCATAGCCACCGCCGTCATCACGACGCCCGTATCCACCACGGTCGTCACGACGTCCATAGCCGCCCCCACCGGAACGACCACCCCGGTCATCACGCCGGTCATCACGCCGATCGTCCCGACGGAAACCGCCACCACCGCCGCCCCGGTCATCGCGACGGGGACCGCGGTCGTCATCACGACGGAACGCCGGACGATCATCACGCCGGTCATCACGCCGAGGACCACGGTCATCATCACGACGGAACCCACCACTGGGGCGGTCATCGCGACGGAAACCGCCGCCACTGCCACCACCACGGTCATCACGCCGAGGACCACGATCGTCATCACGACGGAACCCACCACCGGCAGGCCGACCACCACGGTCATCGCGACGGGGGCCGCGGTCGTCATCACGACGGAACGCCGGACGATCATCACGCCGAGGACCACGGTCATCATCACGACGGAACCCACCACTGGGGCGATCGTCCCGACGGAAACCGCCACCGGTACCGGTGGGGCGGTCATCGCGACGGAACCCACCACCACTGCCACCACCCCGGTCATCGCGACGGGGACCACGATCGTCATCGCGACGGAACCCACCACTGGGGCGGTCATCGCGACGGAACCCACCACCACTGCCACCACCCCGGTCATCACGCCGAGGACCACGATCATCGTCACGACGGAACCCACCACCGGCAGGCCGACCACCACGATCGTCACGAGG
>NZ_JBEXVD010000022.1:0-139830 GCF_040638655.1 Streptomyces sp. NPDC005963
CGCACCCCACCCCCAACCCGCACCCGGACCCCCAAAACCCCCAAACCCGAGCACCCCCAGCCCGTCCGGCGCTTGAGGACGGAAACCTCAGCCCCCCAAGGCTGAGCCCAACAAACGAGCCCCACCCGGAACAAGCCGGCACCCCCGTACCCCAGCCCCGGGCAAAGGCCCAGCGCCAGCCCTCCCAGCCCGTCCGGCGCTTGAGGACGGAACCCCCAGCCCCCAAGGCTGAGCCCAACAAACGAGCCCCACCCGGAACAAGCCGGCACCCCCTCAACCCAACCCCAGGCCCCCCGGCCAGGACACCCCCTCCGCCACCTCCCATGCCGTGATCGGCGTGCCGCGGCTCGCCGCGTTGCGGGCTGCGAGGCCGTGGAGGTAGGCCGCGAGCGTGCCCGCGTCCCGGGCGTCGAGTCCGGTTGCCAGGAGCGAGCCCGCCAGGCCGGAGAGCACGTCCCCGCTGCCCGCGGTCGCAAGCCACGGCGTCCCCATGGGGTTGACCCGTACGGCCACCCCCGGCTCGGGGGAGGCGATCAGGGTGGTCGAGCCCTTGAGGAGCACGGTCGCCCCGTACCGTTCTGCCAGTTCGCGTACCGAGGCCAGCCGTGCCGACTCGACGTGCCCACGGGTGGTGCCGAGCAGTGCCGCGGCCTCACCGGCGTGCGGGGTGAGCAGGGTGGGTGCGGCCCGGCGGCGTACGGCTTCGGCGTCCAGCAGCCGCAGTCCGTCGGCGTCGATGAGCACGGGCACGTCGGAGGCGAGGATTTCCGCCACGGCGCCGATGTCGTCGCCGAGGCCGGGGCCGACGACCCAGGACTGTACGCGGCCGGCCTTGGCGGGCGGTCCCGCGTGGACCAGGGCTTCCGGGAACCGGCCGATCACCGCGTCGGCGGCCGGTCCGACATAGCGCACTGCTCCCGCTCCCCCGCGCAGGGCACCGGCGACGGCGAGGACCGCGGCACCCGGGTAGCGGGCGGACCCGGCGACGATGCCGACGACTCCGCGGCGGTACTTGTCGCTCTCCGCGGACGGGCGGGGCAGGAGCCGTGCCACGTCTTCGTGTTGGAGCGCTTCGACGTCGGGCACGGACGGCAGTTCGGCGTCGAGGCCGATGTCGACGAGCCGTACGGTCCCCGCGTACTCGCGTGCCGGGTCGATGAGGAGTGCGGGTTTGTGGGTGCCGAAGGTGACGGTGGCGTCGGCGCGGAGGGCTTCGCCGGTGACTTCGCCGCTGTCGGCTTCGACCCCGCTGGGCAGGTCGACGGCGACGATCACGGCGTTGGATCCGCGGGCCGCACGCGCCACGGGGACGGTTTCGGGCCGTAGCCCGCCCCGGCCGCCGATGCCGGTGATGCCGTCGAGGACGAGATCGGCCGTGGCCAGTACGTCGAAGGGGTCGTCGGCGATGCGTCCGCTTGCGGCCGTGAAGGCACCGAGCGCACCGGGGTAGGTGCGCTCGGGTGCGAGGAGTACGGCGCTGACTCCCGCTCCCCGCCGGGCGAGGCGCACCCCTGCGTAGAGCGCGTCGCCGCCGTTGGCGCCGCTGCCGACGAGGAGGACGACCCGTGCTCCGTACACCCGGCCGAGGAGGTCGGCGCAGGCCGCAGCGAGCCCGGCGGCGGCGCGTTGCATCAGCGCGTCGGGGGGAAGCCGTGCCATCAGCGCGGCTTCTGCGGTTCTGACGGTCTCCACGCGGTGAGCGGTACGCATGGGTCCGAGTCTGCCCCAGGGTGCGCGCCCCCGCCCCTCACGACCCTTGCCCGACCCAATTGCTCCGGGGGTTGGCCGAGTTGCCGTTGGGGCGCGAGGAAACAGTGCAGGGTTGACGCGGCTTCCTGATTCAACTTAGGTTTGCCTTACCTAACAGGACTTGCCCCGATGTTCCTCCTGCGAAAGGTGCACCTCCCATGCGTTCGCCTGTCCGCACCGCCGGCCGTGTCGCCACGGCCGTCCTGGGAGCCGCCGCCCTCACCCTGGGGGACCACTGACGGGGGCGGGAACAGCACGGGCGGAAGCGCGGGGGTGCGCTTCCGTCGACGGAGGCGGCAGTCTGGCCGCCACCAGGTCGCCCCTGTTCCCCCCTCACCATCGCCGCAGCCGCACTCACCGCCCTGGGCGCGGCAGCGGTGGCCCTGCGCCGTAGGACACGCGCGTAGGCCAGCTGGCACGGTCCCCTCCCGTTCATCGGCCGGGAGGGGGCCGCGTCCATGCACGGCAGGGCCCTCCGGCGCCGCACCTGCGGCTACCCCTCGGCGATCACCATGGCCGAGGCGACCCCCGCGTCATGGCTCAACGAGATGTGCCACGACCGCACCCCGAGCGCCTCCGCGCACGCGGCGACCGTCCCGTACACCCGAAGACGGGGCCGTCCGCTCTCCTCCACGTACACCTCGGCGTCCGTCCAGTGCAGTCCGCTCGGTGCGCCCAGCGCCTTCGCGACGGCCTCCTTGGCGGCGAACCGGGCCGCCAGTGAGGCGTATCCGCGCTGTTCACCACTGGGGAGCAGCAACTCGCTCGCCAGGAAGAGCCGCTGGGCCATCGCCGGCGTACGCCGCAGTGACGCCGCGAACCGGTCGATCTCGGCGACGTCGATCCCCACCCCGATAATCACTCACTCACTCCACTGTCACTGATTTCGCCAGGTTCCGCGGCTGGTCAACCTCGTTGCCGCGGGCCGTCGCCAACTCGCAGGCGAAGACCTGCAAGGGAACGGTAGCCACCATCGGCTGGAGCAGCGCGGGAGTGACCGGGATGCGGATGAGATGGTCCGCATAGGGCTCCACCGTCCCGTCGCCCTCCTCCGCGATCACGATCGTCCGGGCGCCGCGCGCCCTGATCTCCTGGATGTTCGACACGATCTTGTCGTGCAGCACCGGCTGGCCGCGCAGGGAAGGCACCAGGACCACCACCGGCAGGTCTTCCTCGATCAAGGCGATGGGCCCGTGTTTGAGCTCCCCCGCGGCGAACCCCTCGGCGTGCATGTACGCCAGTTCCTTCAGCTTGAGCGCCCCTTCCAGTGCCACCGGGTAGCCCGTGTGCCGGCCCAGGAAGAGGACGGTGTCCTTGTCCGCGAGCGAGCGCGCCAGTTCCCGTACCGGCCCCATCGTCCGGAGCACCCGTTCCAGGGCGTCGGAGATCTCGGCGAGCTCCCGGATCACGGCCCGTACCGCATCGGCTGCCAGGGAGTTGCGGGCCTGCCCCAGATAGAGGGCGACCAGGTAGCACGCGACCAGTTGGGTGAGGAACGCCTTGGTGGACGCGACGGCGACCTCGGGCCCCGCATGGGTGTAGAGGACCGCGTCGGACTCCCGGGGGATCGTCGAGCCGTTCGTGTTGCAGATGGCGAGCACCCGGGCGCCCTGTTCCCGGGCGTGGCGCAGCGCCATCAGGGTGTCCATGGTCTCGCCCGACTGGGAGATCGCGATCACCAGGGTGCGTTCGTCGAGGATGGGGTCGCGGTAGCGGAACTCGCTCGCCAACTCCACTTCGCAGGGGATGCGGGTCCAGTGCTCGATGGCGTACTTCGCGATCAGGCCCGCGTGGAAGGCGGTCCCGCAGGCCACCAGGACGACCTTGGTGACCTCGCGGAGCACCGCGGCCGGGATGCGGATCTCGTCGAGTCGCAGCGATCCGGTCGTGTCGATGCGTCCGAGGAGCGTGTCGGCCACGGCCTTCGGCTGCTCGGCGATCTCCTTGAGCATGAAGTAGTCGTAGCCGCCCTTCTCGGCCGCCGAGGCGTCCCAGTCCACGTGGTAGGCGCGGACCTCGGCCTCGGCGCCGGCGAAGTCGGTGATGGTCACCCCGCCGGGGCGCAGTTCCACGACCTGGTCCTGGCCGAGTTCGATCGCGGAGCGGGTGTGGTCGATGAAGGCGGTCACGTCGGACGCCAGGAAGAACTCGCCCTCTCCGACCCCGACCACCAGCGGCGAGTTGCGGCGGGCCCCGACGACCACGTCCGGTGCGTCGGTGTGCACCGCCACCAGGGTGAACGCCCCTTCCAGTCGTCGGCACACCTGACGCATGGCGTCGGCGAGGTCCCCGCAGGAGGAGAAGGACTCGGCGAGCAGGTGCCCGACGACCTCGGTGTCCGTGTCGGAGACCAGTTCGTGCCCCCGGGTGGCCAGTTCGGCGCGGAGGAGGGCGAAGTTCTCGATGATTCCGTTGTGGACGACGGCGACGCGTCCGGCGTTGTCCACATGGGGATGGGCGTTGACGTCGGTCGGGGCGCCGTGGGTGGCCCACCGGGTGTGGCCGATCGCGGTCGGACCGTCGGGCAGGGGCCTGTCTTTGAGTTCCTTCTCCAGGTTGACGAGCTTGCCCGCCTTCTTCGCGGTGGCGAGGCCCCCGTCCGCGAGCACGGCCACGCCCGCGGAGTCATAGCCGCGGTACTCCAGTCGCTTCAGCCCTGCGATGACGACGTCGAGAGCCGACTGTCCACCGACATAACCCACGATTCCGCACATGTCGGCAGCCTAAGGCCAACTCCTCCGGCGCACCCGGGCGTGGCGCGACGGGTGGTCAGCAGGCCACCCGCAGGCACCCGTCCAGCGGGCGCGCACCCACCCGTACGGCGGTAGCCCCCACCCGGCCCGAGCGATGATGCGTGCAGCATGCACCCCATGCGCCGGGACCGTCGGCAAGCCCGCTCCGACGTGATCTTCTGCACCATCCACAACCTCCCCGGAGCACCCACAATGGCGATGTGATCACTTCGTCGCCGCACAGTGCGCCTCGCCGGGCCGAGCAGCCGTCGACCCCGTACGTCGACCTCAGCCGCGCGGAGTGGAGCGCCCTGCGCGACAAGACCCCGCTGCCCCTCACCGCCGAGGAGCTCGAACAGTTGCGCGGACTCGGTGATGTGATCGACCTGGACGAGGTCCGCGACGTCTATCTGCCGCTGTCGCGGCTGCTCAACCTCTACGTGCGCGCGACGGGCGAGCTGCGGGGCGCGCTGAACACCTTCCTGGGCGACGCGGGCCACGGGCAGGGCGAGCAGTCCGGCACCCCGTTCGTCATAGGCGTCGCCGGGTCGGTGGCCGTGGGTAAGTCGACCGTGGCCCGACTCCTCCAGGCGCTCCTCGCCCGCTGGCCGGAGCACCCGCGGGTCGAACTGGTCACCACCGACGGCTTCCTGTTGCCCATGAAGGAGCTCCAGGCCCGCGGGCTGATGTCGCGGAAAGGTTTCCCCGAGTCCTACGACCGCCGGGCGCTCACCCGCTTCGTCGCCGACATCAAGGCGGGCAAGGACGAGGTCACCGCACCCGTCTACTCCCACCTGATCTACGACATCGTCCCCGACGAACGCCTCACCGTGCGCCGCCCCGACATCCTCATCGTCGAGGGCCTCAACGTCCTCCAGCCCGCCCTCCCCGGCAAGGACGGCCGCACCCGCGTGGGCCTCGCGGACTACTTCGACTTCTCCGTCTATGTGGACGCCCGCACCGAGGACATCGAGCACTGGTACCTCAGCCGGTTCCGCAAGCTGCGCGAGACCGCCTTCCAGAACCCGTTCTCGTACTTCCGCAAGTACACCCAGGTCTCCGAGGAGGAGGCCCTGGACTACGCCCGCACGATGTGGCGCACCATCAACAAGCCCAATCTGCTGGAGAACGTGGCTCCCACCCGCGGCCGGGCCACGCTGGTCCTGCGCAAGGGCCCCGACCACAAGGTCCAGCGGCTGTCACTGCGCAAGCTCTGAAGCCCGGCCCACACCGGCCCCGAGGAAGTCGGGGCGCCGATGTGGGTGACGATCCCGGACGTCACCGTGCCAGCCGGCACGCACCGCAGAGGTACGGGCGCAGGGGTACGGACGAAGGGGTACGGGCGCAGGCGTCTGCGGTCCTGACGGGTGCCCGGGGACGTACCCCGAGCACCCGGACCGTCCGCAAGCAGTCCTGACCGGCCCTCACCCACCGGCCCTCACCCACCGAACCGCGCCCGAGAACGGCGGCGCCCGATGAGCGCGACCGCTGCGGCGTGCCGTTGGCCCGTCCGGAGCCCGGGCACCCGGCAGCGGTACGACGCCTATCCCGCTATCCCGCTATCCGAGCGTGGACTTCACCGCATCGGCCAGCCGTCCCGCGACCGAGCGGGCCTGCTCGATGTCCGCGGCCTCGACCATGACCCGTACCAGCGGTTCCGTGCCCGAAGGGCGCAGCAGCACCCGCCCGGTGGAGCCCAGTTCGCGTTCGGCGTCCGCGACCGCGTTCGCCAGTTCCGCGGAGGTGTGCACACGGGCCTTGTCCACGTCGGGAACGTTGATCAGGACCTGCGGCAGCCGGTCCATCACCGCCGCGAGGTCCGCGAGGGAACGGCGTGTCGCCGCGACCCGGGCGGCGAGCATCAGACCGGTCAGCGTGCCGTCCCCGGTCGTCGCGTGGTCGAGGACGATGACGTGCCCGGACTGCTCGCCGCCGAGCGCGTAGCCGTGCTCCTTCATCGACTCCAGGACGTACCGGTCGCCGACGCCCGTCTGGACGATCTCCAGGCCCTCGCGCTCCATCGCCAGTTTGAAGCCGAGGTTGGACATCACGGTCGCGACGACGGTGTTCCCGCGGAGCGTGCCCGCCTCCCGCATGGCGAGCGCCAGTACGGCGAGGATCTGGTCCCCGTCGACCTCTTCGCCTGAGCCGTCCACGGCCAGGCAGCGGTCCGCGTCACCGTCGTGCGCGATGCCGAAGTCGGCGCCGTGTTCGACGACGGCGGCCTTCAGCTGTTCCAGATGGGTCGATCCGCAACCGTCGTTGATGTTGAGCCCGTCGGGCGCCGCGCCGATGGTGATGACCTCGGCACCGGCCCGGGCGAACGCCTCGGGCGACACCTTCGCCGCAGCGCCGTGCGCCTCGTCGAGGACGACCTTCAGCCCGTCGATCCGATTGGGCAGTACGGCCATCAGATGGGCGACATAGGTGTCAAAGCCCTCGTCGTAGTCGCGCACCCGCCCCACGCCCGCACCCGTCGGCCGCTCCCAGGGGGCACCGGTGCGGTGCTGCTCGTACACCGTCTCGATGCGGTTCTCCAGTTCGTCGGCGAGCTTGTGCCCGCCGCGGGCGAAGAACTTGATGCCGTTGTCCGGCATGGCGTTGTGGCTGGCGGAGAGCATCACTCCCAGATCGGCACCGAGTGCACCGGTGAGATGGGCGACTGCGGGCGTCGGCAGCACGCCCACCTTCAGCACGTCCACTCCCGCGCTTGCGAGCCCCGCCACCACTGCGGCCTCCAGGAACTCTCCCGACGCGCGCGGATCACGTCCGACCACGGCGGTCGGCCGATGCCCCTCAAAGGTTCCCGCCTCGGCGAGCACATGCGCCGCGGCGACCGAGAGACCGAGCGCGAGCTCCGCCGTCAGGTCCGCATTGGCGACACCGCGCACACCGTCCGTGCCGAAGAGTCGTCCCACAGCTGTCCTCCGAAATACTCCGTGAAGCTTCGTGATGCTCCGAGAATGCAAGCTTATGAACGCTTCAAGCCCGTTCTACAACCAGTGATCCCAGTGGTCATGGAAAAACGTACGCCCCCGCGGCACTGGGTGCCGCCGGGGCGTACGTAAAAGAACAGACCGAGCAGGCGATTAGCGCTTGCTGTACTGCGGAGCCTTGCGGGCCTTCTTCAGACCGGCCTTCTTGCGCTCGACCGCACGGTCGTCGCGGCTCAGGAAGCCTGCCTTCTTCAGCGGGCCGCGGTTGTTGTCCACGTCCGCCTCGTTCAGCGCGCGGGCCACACCGAGGCGCAGGGCGCCGGCCTGGCCGGAAACGCCGCCACCCGAGATGCGGGCGATGACGTCGTAACGGTCGTCGAGCTCAAGCACCTTGAAGGGCTCGTTGACTTCCTGCTGGTGCACCTTGTTGGGGAAGTAGTCCTCAAGGGTGCGACCGTTGATCTTCCACTTGCCGGTGCCCGGAACGATCCGGACGCGGGCGATGGCGTTCTTGCGACGGCCCAGGCCGGCGGCCGGCTGGGGGTCGCCGAAGCGGGATGCGAGGGACTCGGAGGTGAACTCGCCCTCGACGGGCACCTCCGACTCGAAGGTGGTGACCTCTGCGTAGGTCTCTTCGCCCTCGACGGGGATTTCAGCGGTGGTCTCGGCCACGATGCTCCTCAGATTCTTTTCGTCTTAGGGGGTGGCCGGAACTACTGCGCGACCTGGGTGATCTCAAACGGAACAGGCTGCTGCGCAGCGTGCGGGTGGTTCTCGCCCGCGTAGACCTTCAGCTTCGAGAGCATCTGGCGACCCAGGGTGTTCTTGGGGATCATGCCCTTGATGGCCTTCTCGACGGCCTTCTCGGGGCTCTTCGCCATCAGCTCGTCGTAGCGGACGGAACGCAGACCGCCCGGGTAGCCAGAGTGGCGGTAGGCCATCTTCTGGGTCTTCTTGTTGCCGGACAGGTGAACCTTGTCGGCGTTGATGATGATGACGAAGTCGCCCATGTCCATGTGGGGGGCGTAGATCGGCTTGTGCTTGCCCCGGAGGAGGTTCGCTGCCGTTGTCGCCAGACGGCCCAGGACGATGTCCTGCGCGTCGATGATGTGCCACTGGCGCGTGACATCGCCGGGCTTGGGGCTGTACGTACGCACGGTCGTAGCCTTCGCTTCTTCAGTGAGTGGGTCTCCCTGGGCTCGAAAGCCCGGAGAGTGGGTCCTGACAAGGCCGCCCGGTCGATCACAACAGCTCTGGTGACACCTCGGGGACGCAACCCGGATGCCTACCGCTGGTCATTGACCGGTGGACCGGCGTAAGGGCCCCTCACGTGAGATAGAGCAAGCCAATACGCATAACGAAGCAGAAGCTTACCCGGGGCCCGCCGGAAGGGTCAAAACGCGGCCCCTCCACCTCGCCGGAGACCACCGGAGACCGGCCGGCCACCACGCTCCGCCAGCACTCCCACACGGGGAGAAATCGGCGCATCGGGACCCGCCGCGGAGAGGATTCCTCTCCGCGTGATCTCCAGCGTACCCCTGTGAACGAAGACCGGACGAAGAGCCGAACGAAGGGCTGGACGCAGACGAACAGCGGCAATGAGAAGGAACCGCAGGTCAGATGGGGCAGCCGACCGTTGGGCGCTCATCGCCCCGGGCCGCCGAGGGGGCGCGGCCCTGGGGATGCCCGACACCGGGACGCGAACGACGAAAGTCGCCCCCGGCGTCCACTTCCGGCGCCTGTGACTCCCCTCTCACTCTTCCTAGGGTCCGACCATGCAGCAGATGAGTGAGTTCCTCGTCACCCAGAAGATCACTCCCGTGGTGAACCGCTATCTGGTCACCGCGCACGAAGGCGCCACGGACGACGCCAAAGACGACGGCACGGGCAGCGGTACGGGCAAGGCCCCGATCCTCGCCTTCGCCGAACAGAAGCGACTCGCCCTCAAGGAACGGGTCACCCTCTGGACCGGCGAGGACCGTACCGAGGAGATCTGCACCTATCGCGCCCGCAATGTCGTGGACCTCGGTCCCACCTGCGACGTCACCGGCAGGGCGGGCGAGCCCATCGGCTGTTTCCGCAAAGACGTCAAGTCCTCCATGCTCCGCTCCACCTGGCAACTCGCCCCCGAGGGCCAACCCCCGGCCGTGGGCACCGAGCGCAGCGGGGGCATCGCCATCGCCCGGCGGGCGTGGAAGGTCGCCGACGTCGTCCTGCCGTTCACGGTGCCCCTGCCGTTCGTCTTCCACTTCGACTTCGTGCGGCAGGACCGGCCCGTCCTGACCGTCGAGCGACTCTGGGGCGTGCGGGACCGCTACCGCGTCCGGATCCACGACCCGTCCCTCGACCGCAGACTCGCCCTCGCCCTGAGCGTGGCCCTGGACGCCTTCCAGTCCCGCTGACGGCGACGGACACCGACCCGGGGCACGGGAGCCGGACCCGGGCGCTACCGGGCGCGCTCCACCCGCCGCTCGTCCCACACCGGGCCGGCGGTCTCCCGCACCACCCCGTCCGAGCCGAACACCAGATAGCGGTCGAAGGACTTCGCGAACCAACGGTCGTGCGTCACCGCCAGCACCGTCCCGTCGTACACCTCAAGCCCGTCCTGCAATGCCTCGGCCGACTCCAGGTCGAGGTTGTCCGTCGGCTCGTCCAGCAGGAGCGCCGTCGTCCCCGCGAGCTCAAGCAGCAGGATCTGGAAACGTGCCTGCTGCCCGCCCGAGAGCTTCTCGAACGGCTGGTCCCCCTGGCGCTCCAGTTCATAGCGCCGCAGGACCGACATCGCACCGCCCCGGTCCTTGGCGTGCTCGGTCCACAGGATGTCCACCAGCGTCCGGCCCAGCAGTTCGGGATGGGCATGGGTCTGTGCGAAGTGCCCGGGCACCACCCGGGCGCCCAGCTTCCACGCGCCCGTGTGCGCCACCGACTCATCGCCGGCGAGCAGCCGCAAGAAGTGTGACTTCCCGGAGCCGTTGGAGCCGAGCACCGCGACCCGCTCGCCGTAGTAGACCTCCAGGTCGAACGGCTTCATCAGGCCCGTCAGCTCCAGACCCGTGCAGGTCAGCGCCCGCACCCCGGTCCGGCCGCCGCGCAGCCGCATCCGGATCTCCTGCTCGCGCGGCGGCTCCGGCGGCGGGCCCGCGTCCTCGAACTTCTTGAACCGGGTCTGCATCGCCCGGTACCGCGATGCCATGTCCGGGCTGTTCGCCGCCTGCTGCCGCAGCCGCAGCACCAGCGCCTTCAGCCGGGCGTGCTCCTCGTCCCAACGCCGCTTGAGCTCCTCGAAGCGGGCGAACCGCTCCTTGCGCGCGTCGTGGTACGTGGCGAATCCACCGCCGTGCACCCATACGTCCGACCCGGCGGGGCTGGGCTCCACACTGACGATCTTCTCTGCGGTCCGGGCGAGCAGTTCCCGGTCGTGGGAGACGAAGAGGACCGTCTTGCGGGTCTCCTTCAGCCGCTCCTCCAGCCAGCGCTTGCCGGGCACGTCCAGATAGTTGTCCGGCTCGTCGAGCAACAGGACCTCGTCGGGTCCGCGCAGCAGCGCTTCCAGCGCCAGCCGCTTCTGCTCACCGCCGCTGAGCGTCCGCAGCAGCCGCCACTGGGCCTTGTCGTACGGAACGCCCAGCGCGGCCACGGTGCACATGTCCCAGACGGTCTCGGCCTCGTAGCCGCGTGCCTCCGCCCAGTCACTGAGCGCCTGCGCATACGCCATCTGCGCGGCTTCGTCGTCGACCGCCATGATCCGGTGCTCCGCCGCGTCCACCGCGGCTGCGGCTTCCCGCACCCGGGGCTGGGCGAGGGACACCAGGAGGTCCCGTACGGTCCGCTCGTCGCGCACCGCACCGATGAACTGGCGCATCACCCCGAGGCCGCCGCTGACTGACACCGTGCCGCCGTGCGGCTGCAACTCACCGGAGATCAGCCGCAGCAGGGTCGTCTTGCCGGCGCCGTTCGCTCCGACCAGCGCGACCACCGCGCCGTCGCCCACCCGGAACGAGGCATCTGCGAGCAGCACCCGCCCGTCGGGTAGGTAGTACTCCAGGTGCGCAGCTTCGAGGTGTCCCATGTCCCCATAGTGACGGCCCCTCCTGTGCAACCCCAACCGGTTTAGGATTCGCGGCATGAGCTTTGGCCAGGGGGGACCTCAGTGGGGGTCCGGCGGACAGCATCACGACCCGTACAACTCCCGTCAGGGGGCGCCGGATCCGTTCGGTACGCGGCGGCCGGGGGATCCCGACACACCGGACTGGGCGGCCCTCGCCGAGGCTTCCGCGGCACGTGCCCGGCGCAAACGCTGGCTGATGATGGGGGGCGGGGCGCTCGCCACCGCCGCCATCGCGGGCATCGTGGCGACGGCGATCGTCAGCTCCAATGACGACGGCGACGACCGTTCGCAGAACACGTCCAGCGAGCTGCCCGGCCCCGAGGACCTGCCGAGCGGCAGCGGCGGCCCCGAGCCGTCCTTCTCCTCGGTCGCCCCCGCTCCCCCGCCCAACCCCAAGGACTTCATCTCCAGCGAGACGAAGGACACCGCCCCGCTTTCCGTCGACACTCTCTTTCCCGGCACGAAGCTGACGATGGCCGGGCGCTCCTATGCCAAGGGGCCGACGGCCCGCACCGCTGCCTGCACCGCGGCGGTCCAGGGCGGCCTCGGGCCCGTACTGACGCGCAACGGCTGCGACCAGGTCTTCCGCGCCACGTACAGCAAGGACGGCGTCGCGGTCACCGTGGGCGTGGCCGTCTTCGGTCGGGAGGCCGAGGCGAAGAAGGCCATCCAACAGCGGGTGCGCGGCCAGAACCTGGCCCCGCTGGCGGGTGCCGGCGTCAACACCTTCTGCAAGGCCGGACCGACGTGCCGCTTCACCGCCAACTCCTACGGCCGGTACGCATACTTCACCACCACCGGCTACACCACCGGCAAGGACGTGGTGACGGGCGACACCAAGGCGTTCCAAGCCGGTGACGATCTCGCCGAGTTCGTCTTCCGACAGATCGTGGCCCGGGGCAACGCCCAGGCGTCAGCAGCAGCCGTCGCGCCCGCCGGCTGACAGCGGCAGCGAACGCCGGTTGCGGGCCTCCACGTTGCGGGCCGCCAACAACTCGTCAGCGGGGTAGCCGACCTCTTCGAGGGTCAGGCCGTGGGGGCGTACGACATGGACGGCCGAGTCCCGCACCCCTGCGGCGAGCACCGCCGCGGGCCACTGGACCGGGCGGTGTCCGTCCCCGACGAACAACAGCGCGCCCACCAGTGAGCGCACCATGTTGTGGCAGAAGGCGTCGGCCCGCACGGTCGCGGTGATGATCCCGGCGTCGTCCCGCTGCCAGGAGAGCTGCTGGAGGGTGCGGATGGTGGTCGCACCCTCGCGCTTCTTGCAGTAGGCGGCGAAGTCGTGTTCGCCCACCAGGCGCCCGGCGGCCTCGTTCATGGCGTCGACGTCCAACGGCCAGTCGTGCCACAGCACATGGCCGCGCAGCAACGGGTCGACACCGCCGGGGTTGTCGGTGACCCGGTACGCGTAGCGCCGCCAGATCGCCGAGAACCGTGCGTTGAACCCCGCCGGCGCCTGGGCGACCCGCCAGATCCGCACATCGCGCGCCAACCGCCCCGCGAGCCGATTCAGCAGCTTCTCGCGGTGCTCGTCCCACACCTCCTGCGGCACGTCGACGTGGGCGACCTGCCCGCGGGCGTGCACCCCCGCGTCGGTCCGCCCCGCGACGGTCAGCTCGTACGTCCGCGAGGACCGCGTCACCGTACGCAGCGCGTCCTCGATCTCCCCCTGCACGGTGCGACGGCCGCCGGCCTGTTTGGCCCACCCGGAGAAGTCCTTGCCGTCGTACGACAGATCCAGCCGCAGCCGGACCCAGCCGGACGCCACCTCATCACTCACGTGTTCAGATCCTCTCAGGGCCCTCGATCCCACCGAGGGCGCCGGACAAGCGGAACGGGTCCGCTCCCCGAGGGGAACGGACCCGTCACCAGGGACGCGATCAGGCGTCCTTGGACTCCTCAGCGGCCTCGACCGGCTTGGCGTCCTCAACCGGAGCGGCCTCTTCGGCAGCGTCCTTCTTGAGGGCGTCTTCCTTGACCGCGCGCTTGGCGGCGGCCTCGGCCTCGGCGACGGTCGCCTTCTTCGCGATCTCGCCCTCGACGAGCTCGATCACGGCCATGCGGGCGTTGTCACCGCGGCGGTTGCCCACCTTGGTGATGCGGGTGTAGCCACCCGGGCGCTCCGCGTACCGCGGCGCGATCTCGGTGAAGAGCGTGTGCACGATGCCCTTGTCCGTGATCGTCTGAAGAACGAGGCGACGGTTGTGGATGTCGCCCTTCTTCGCCTTGGTGATCAGGCGCTCGGCGACCGGACGCAGGCGGCGGGCCTTCGCCTCGGTCGTGGTGATGCGGCCGTGCTCGAACAGCGACTTCGCGAGGTTCGCGAGGAGCAGACGCTCGTGCGCGGCGCTGCCGCCCAGACGGGCACCCTTGGCGGGCTTCGGCATGGTGTTTCTCCTTGTGTGCTGCACCGGCCGTACCAGGTACCGGTGTCAGTTCCCCCGAAGCGGCTGCCACGGGGAAGTCATACGGCACCCGTACGGGACGCGGCCAGGGCGTCCCGCAGGGTGACGGTGGTGCCTAGTACTGCTCGGTCTCGACGAAACCGGCGTCCGCGTCGTCGTCGGCGCCGAAGGCGTCGGCGGCGGCGGTCGGGTCGAATCCGGGCGGGCTGTCCTTGAGCGCCAGGCCCATGCCGGCCAGCTTCGCCTTGACCTCGTCGATCGACTTGGCACCGAAGTTGCGGATGTCGAGCAGGTCCGCCTCGGAGCGGGCGACGAGCTCGCCGACCGAGTGGATGCCCTCGCGCTTGAGGCAGTTGTAGGAGCGGACGGTGAGCTCCAGCTCCTCGATCGGCAGGGCCAGGTCCGCGGCGAGCGCGGCGTCCGTCGGGGACGGGCCCATGTCGATGCCCTCGGCGTCGATGTTCAGCTCGCGGGCGAGACCGAACAGCTCGACCAGGGTCTTGCCGGCGGAGGCCATGGCGTCGCGCGGACGCATCGCCTGCTTGGTCTCGACGTCGACGATCAGCTTGTCGAAGTCGGTGCGCTGCTCGACTCGGGTCGCCTCGACCTTGTAGGTGACCTTGAGGACGGGCGAGTAGATGGAGTCGACCGGGATGCGACCGATCTCCTGGCCGACCTGCTTGTTCTGCACGGCGGAGACATAGCCGCGACCGCGCTCGACGGTCAGCTCCATCTCCAGCTTGCCCTTGCCGTTCAGGGTGGCGAGGACGAGGTCGGGGTTGTGCACCTCGACACCGGCCGGGGGCGCGATGTCGGCGGCGGTGACCAGACCCGGGCCCTGCTTGCGCAGGTACATCACGACCGGCTCGTCGTGCTCCGAGGAGACGACCAGCTGCTTGATGTTGAGGATCAGGTCGGTGACGTCCTCCTTGACGCCCGGCACGGTAGTGAACTCGTGCAGGACACCGTCGATGCGGATGGACGTGACCGCCGCACCCGGGATCGAGGAGAGGAGCGTACGGCGGAGGGAGTTGCCGAGGGTGTAACCGAAGCCCGGCTCCAGCGGCTCGATCACGAACCGGGAGCGGTACTCGTCGACGACCTCTTCGGTCAGCGACGGACGCTGAGCGATCAGCATGGGGAAATCCTTCAGTCGTGGGCGCCCGCTATTTGACGCCCGACGGATGTCTTACAAGGGTACGGGCGGTACGACCCGAAGGAGCCGTACCGCCCGTAACCACAGCCACTCGGCTCAAGCGAGCGTCAGACGCGACGACGCTTGGGCGGACGGCAGCCGTTGTGCGGGGTGGGGGTGACGTCCTGGATCGAGCCGACCTCAAGGCCGGTGGCCTGGAGGGAGCGGATCGCGGTCTCACGGCCGGAGCCGGGACCCTTGACGAAGACGTCGACCTTGCGCATGCCGTGCTCCTGCGCGCGGCGGGCGGCCGACTCGGCGGCCATCTGCGCGGCGAAGGGGGTGGACTTGCGCGAGCCCTTGAAGCCGACGTGGCCGGCGGAGGCCCAGGAGATCACGTTGCCGGACGGGTCCGTGATCGAGACGATGGTGTTGTTGAACGTGCTCTTGATGTGCGCGTGGCCGTGAGCGACGTTCTTCTTTTCCTTGCGGCGCACCTTCTTGGCAGCGCCCTGACGACCCTTGGGGGGCATCTATATCTCCTACGGGAGGTGGTCGGTCCTACAGCGAAGACCGCTTGGCTGTGCGGCGCCCCGGGCAGTCCCCGGGATTCCGCAGCGTCCGCTGAGGACTACTTCTTGCCCGGCTTCTTCTTGCCGGCGATGGCGCGACGCGGGCCCTTGCGGGTACGAGCGTTGGTGCTGGTGCGCTGACCGTGGACCGGCAGTCCACGACGGTGGCGCAGACCCTGGTAGCAGCCGATCTCGACCTTGCGGCGGATGTCGGCCTGGATCTCGCGGCGGAGGTCACCCTCGGTGCGGAGGTTGGCGTCCACGTACTCGCGGATCTTGACCAGGTCCTCTTCGGCCAGGTCACGAACGCGGGTGTTCGGGTTCACGCCGGTCGAGGCGAGGATCTCCTTGGACCGGGTGCGCCCGATACCGAAGACGTAGGTGAGTGCGATCTCCACACGCTTTTCGCGCGGGATGTCAACACCGGAAACGCGTGCCATTCAATGGCTCCTGTGTGATCGGGGGTCTTCCGCAGAACCACTCCCTGGCCGCCGACTCCGTGCTGGAGTGGTACGACCGGGTCTCCGGCCCCCGCCGGAGGTGTCGCCGACCCATATGGGCTGGGCGGGCTCTGCGTATGTACGAATTCGCTTGCGTCGCGCGAAGAACTGCGAGGTGCAGAAGTCGGCGTGCGTCAGCCCTGGCGCTGCTTGTGGCGCAGGTTGTCGCAGATGACCATGACCCGACCGTGACGGCGGATCACCTTGCACTTGTCGCAGATCTTCTTGACGCTCGGCTTGACCTTCATGGGATGTCAGGTTCTCCGGGTCAGTGCCATCGCCCCCGCGAAGGGGACCAGGCAAGATCTACTTGTACCGGTAGACGATCCGGCCACGCGTCAGGTCGTACGGAGACAGCTCCACCACGACCCTGTCGTCCGGAAGGATTCGGATGTAGTGCATCCGCATCTTGCCGGAGATGTGCGCGAGGACCTTGTGACCGTTCTGAAGCTCCACCTTGAACATCGCGTTCGGGAGGGACTCGATCACGGTGCCCTCGATTTCGATGGCACCTTGCTTCTTGGCCACGCTTCGCCCTTCGAATCGGCTACCTTGATCAGCTCCCGTCCACCGTGTGCGGACACACGGGTACACGAGAGCCGACGCATCAGTCTACGTCAGGGCATTCGAAAAGACGAATCCTGGAAGCTTGCCCACTCGTAGAGATCGTTACTCAGCCGATTCGATACCCGAATTGGCCATGCGGCCACCGAGGGTCACCGCAGAACCGACCGCGGCCCGCCATTCCCTAGGCGACACCGCCCTCTGGAAGAACCGGCAGCCGGCCGGGCCACCCCATCGGAATGCCCCGTACGGTTCACCCGTACGAGGCAAGGCTCCTCCATGGTCACCGAGTGCGGTTCAGCCCAGCGGGTCGGGGGCGGCCGTGATGCCGAGTTCGGCGAGCTTGGCCCGGCCGCAGTCGGGCGAGGTGAGCACCAGCGGGCCCTCCTCGGTGACCGCCACCGAGTGCTCCCAGTGCGAGGACCAGGTGCCGTCGGTGGTGATCACGGTCCAGTCGTCGGCGAGCACCTCGGTCTTCGGCGTCCCCAGGGACACCATCGGCTCGATCGCCAGACAGAAGCCGGGCACCAGCCGCGGCCCCTTGCCCCGCTTGCGCGAGACGTAGTTCAACAGGTGCGGGTCCATGTGCATCTGGGTGCCGATGCCGTGGCCGCCGTAGTCCTCGATGATCCCGTACCGACCGCCGCCGGGCTTGGGCTGACGACGGATGTACGTCTCGATGGCGCGGGAGACGTCCACCAGACGGCTACCGGACTTCATCGCCGCGATCCCGGCCCACATCGACTCCTCGGTCACCCGGGAGAGCTCGATCAACTCCGGAGCGTGACCGGAGCCGACGAACGCCGTGAAAGCGGCGTCCCCGTGCCAGCCGTCCACAATCGCTCCGGCGTCGATGGAGATGATGTCGCCGTCCTTGAGGACGGTCTTGTCGTCGGGGATGCCATGGACGACGACCTCGTTGGCCGACGTGCAGATGGTCGCGGGGAAACCGCCGTACCCCAGGAAGTTCGACTTGGCGCCGTGGTCGGCGATGACCTTGCGCGCCACCTCGTCCAGATCCCGGGTGGTCGCACCGGGGACGGCGGCCTCGCGCGTCGCCGCATGGATCGCGGCCACGACCAACCCCGCCTCGCGCATCTTCGCGATCTGCTCCGGGGTCTTGATCTCCACCATGGCCTTGCCTTCCACCTCTGTCTTGTCCGGTACGCCCGGTCGGCCCTCGCTCAACAGTACGGCCGCGGCGTCCATCGGACACCGCGGCCGTACCGGGACGGTCAGGACCGTCAGGCCTTGTCGGCCTTGGCCGTCTTGCTCAGTGCTTCCATCGCCCGCTCGGTCACGTCCGTGACCTTGCCGAGCGCCGAGATCGTGACCACGAGGCCCTGGCCCCGGTAGTAGTCGATGATCGGCTCGGTCTGCGTGTGGTAGACCTCAAGGCGCTTGCGGACGGTCGCCTCGGAGTCGTCGTCGCGCTGATACAGATCGCCACCGCACACGTCACAACGGCCGTCTTCCTTCGGCGGCGCGTACGTCACGTGGAACACATGGCTTGAGTCGTTCCGGCAGATGCGGCGGCCCGCGATCCGCTTCACGACCTCGTCCTCGGGAACCTCAAGGTCGAGTACCCCGTCCAACGCCATGCCCTCGGACTTCAGCATCTCGTCGAGCGCCTCGGCCTGCGAGACGTTGCGCGGGAAGCCGTCGAGCAGGAACCCGTTGACGGCGTCCGGCTGCTCCATCCGGTCCTTGGCCATGCCGATGGTGACCTCGTCGGGAACCAGCTCACCCTTGTCCATGTAGGACTTGGCTTTCCGACCGAGGTCGGTGCCCTTGCTGATGTTGGCGCGGAAGAGATCGCCCGTGGAGATGTGCGGGATCGACAGGTTCTCGGCAAGGTACGCAGCCTGCGTTCCCTTGCCGGCACCGGGAGGTCCGACGAGGACGATTCGCATTAGCGGAGGAACCCTTCGTAATTGCGCTGCTGGAGCTGGCTCTCGATCTGCTTCACGGTCTCCAGACCCACACCCACGATGATGAGGATGCTCGTCCCGCCGAACGGGAAGTTCTGGTTCGCGCCTCCGAAGCCCGCCAACGCCATCGTCGGAACAAGAGCAATCAGACCCAGGTACAGCGAGCCCGGCCAAGTGATCCGGTTGAGCACGTAGCTCAGATACTCGGCAGTAGGTCGACCAGCCCGGATGCCCGGGATGAAGCCACCATACTTCTTCATGTTGTCCGCGACTTCCTCGGGGTTAAACGAGATCGCCACATAGAAGAACGCGAAGAACACGATCAACAAGAAGTACGCAGTGATGTAGTACGGGTGGTCGCCCTTGACGAAGTACTGCTCGATCCAGGTCTTCCAGGTGGAAGTGCCGCTGGAGAACTGGGCCACCAGCGCCGGGATGTAGAGCAGCGAAGACGCGAAGATGACCGGAATCACACCCGCCTGGTTGACCTTCAGCGGGATGTAGGTCGAGGTGCCACCGTAACTGCGCCGCCCGATCATTCGCTTCGCGTACTGAACAGGGATACGACGTTGTGCCTGTTCCACGAAGACGACCAAGGCGACCATCACGAAGCCGATCAGAATGACCGTGCTGAACTCGATCCAGCCCTTGGCGAGCTTGCCGCTCTCCTTGATGGCCCACAGGGCACCCGGGAAGCCGGCGGCGATCGAGATGAACATGAGGATCGACATGCCGTTGCCGATGCCGCGGTCGGTGATCAGCTCACCGAGCCACATCACGGCAGCCGTACCGGCCGTCATGGTGATCACCATGACGATGGTGGTGTAGATGGTGCGGTCCGGCACGATCTGGCTGGCGACCGGGCAGCCGCTGAAGAGCGCACCGCTGCGAGCGGTCGCGACCAGGCCCGTGCCCTGGAGCACGGCGAGGGCCACTGTCAGATAACGGGTGTACTGAGTGATCTTCGCGGTGCCGGACTGGCCCTCCTTCTTGAGGGCCTCCAGCCGCGGAATGACCACGGTCAGCAGCTGCAGGATGATGCTCGCCGTGATGTACGGCATGATGCCGAGCGCGAAGATGGTGATCTGCAGCAGCGCACCGCCACTGAACATATTCACCAGGCCGAACAGACTGTTGTTGTTCTGCTGAGCCAGATTCACACAGGTCTGTACGTTCTGGTAATCGATGCCCGGTACGGGGATGTGTGACCCGATGCGATAGAGCACGATGATGGCGAGCGTGAACAGCAGCTTCTTGCGCAGGTCGGGCGTCTTGAACGCCCGGGCGAACGCGGTGAGCACGGTGCCTCCTGCGACCCCCGCGCTTCTGCGTCAGAGGTGACGGTCTTGAGGATCGATGAATACGAATCAGGAAGTCCGCACGATCTCGGTGGTGCAGACCGTACGGGGGGTCTTTACAGCAACATCGCACGCCACCTTACCGGCGGCAGTGCCCCGCTTGGAACGACCAACCGGGGATGCCCCATTTGAGAGGCATCCCCGGTCGGTGTTTCAGCTTCCCACCACAGAACTTGTGTCAGACAAGCTCGGTGACGGCGCCGCCAGCGGCGGTGATCTTCTCCTTGGCGGAACCGGAGACGGCGTCAACCGTCACCTGCAGTGCCACGGAGATCTCGCCCTGGCCAAGGACCTTGACGAGCTGGTTCTTGCGAACCGCACCCTTGGCGACCAGATCGGCCACCGTGACTTCGCCACCCTCGGGGTAGAGCGAAGCGAGCTTGTCCAGGTTGACGACCTGGTACTCGGTACGGAACGGGTTCTTGAAGCCCTTGAGCTTCGGGAGACGCATGTGGAGGGGCATCTGCCCACCCTCGAAGCGCTCCGGAACCTGGTAACGGGCCTTGGTGCCCTTGGTTCCACGACCGGCCGTCTTACCCTTCGACGCCTCACCACGGCCCACACGGGTCTTCGCGGTCTTGGCACCGGGGGCGGGACGGAGGTTGTGGACCCTCAGCGGGTTCTGCTCCGCCATATCAGTCAACCTCCTCGACCGTCACGAGGTGGCGGACGGTGTGCACCATGCCGCGGAACTCGGGGCGGTCCTCCTTGACCACCACGTCGCCGAGCCTCTTCAGGCCGAGCGAACGCAGCGTGTCACGGTGGTTCTGCTTGCTGCCGATGTACGACTTCTTCTGCGTGATCTTGAGGCGGGTCATTACGCACCCGCTCCCGCACGTGCACGCAGCAGAGCCGCGGGGGCGACGTCCTCGAGGGGCAGACCGCGGCGAGCCGCGATCTCCTCGGGACGCTGCAGGCCCTTGAGGGCCGCCACGGTCGCGTGCACGATGTTGATCGCGTTGTCGGAGCCGAGGGACTTCGACAGGATGTCGTGAACGCCGGCGCACTCCAGAACGGCGCGCACCGGGCCACCGGCGATAACACCGGTACCGGGGGAAGCAGGCTTGAGCAGAACGACGCCCGCAGCCTTCTCGCCCTGGATCGGGTGGGGAATGGTGCCCTGGATGCGGGGGACCTTGAAGAAGTGCTTCTTGGCCTCCTCAACACCCTTGGCGATGGCGGCCGGCACCTCCTTGGCCTTGCCGTAACCGACACCAACGGTGCCGTCACCATCGCCCACCACGACCAGCGCGGTGAAGCTGAAGCGACGACCACCCTTCACAACCTTGGCGACGCGGTTGATCGCGACAACGCGCTCAACGTACGCGGTCTTCTCGGCGGCAGCTGCGCCGCCGTCACGGCCCTTCCGGTCCCGCCGCTCGCCGCCACCGGCACCGCTTCCGCGGCGCTGGGGTCCAGCCATTGGATCTACCTCTCTCTGTTACGTCCGCTAGCTCCGGAACCGGGGCCTAGAACTTCAGCCCGGCTTCGCGGGCGGCGTCAGCCAGAGCGGCGATCCGCCCGGCGTACTGGTTGCCACCACGGTCGAACACGACGGCCTCGACACCAGCGGCCTTGGCGCGCTCGGCGACCAGGGCGCCGACCTGCTTGGCCTGGGCGCTCTTGTCGCCCTCGCCACCGCGGATCGAGGTGTCCAGGGTCGACGCCGACGCCAGCGTGTGGCCGGCGATGTCGTCGATGACCTGCGCCACGATGTGGCGGTTGGAACGCGTCACAACCAGGCGCGGGCGCTCCGGCGAACCGGAGATGCGCTTGCGAACGCGGATGTGGCGGCGCTTGATGGCGGCGCGCTTGTACGCGTCACCCTTGGCGATCTTCACACCGTATGCCATGGCTTACTTACCCGCCTTTCCGACCTTGCGGCGGATGACCTCGCCCGCGTACTTGACGCCCTTGGCCTTGTACGGGTCGGGCTTCCGCAGCTTGCGGATGTTGGCGGCGACCTCGCCGACCTTCTGCTTGTCGATTCCCTCGACAGAGAACTTGGTCGGCGACTCGACCTTGAAGGAGATCCCCTCGGGGGCCTCGACCAGGATCGAGTGGCTGTAGCCGAGCTGGAACTCCAGGTTGGAGCCCTTCGCGGCGACGCGGTAACCAACACCGCTGATTTCGAGCGCCTTCGTGTACCCCTGGGTCACGCCGGTGATCATGTTGGCCACCAGCGTGCGGGACAGGCCGTGGAGGGCCTTGTTCTGACGCTCGTCGTTGGGGCGGGTGACGCTGAGAACGCCGTCCTCACCCTTAACGATGTCGATCGGCGCGGCGACGGTGTGGCTCAGGGTGCCCTTGGGACCCTTCACCGCGACCGTGCGGCCATCGATGGTGACGTCCACACCGGCGGGAACCTGGATGGGGAGCTTGCCGATACGCGACATTGCTATTCCTCCGTTCCCGACTACCAGACGTAGGCGAGGACTTCCCCACCTACGCCCTTCTTCTGCGCCTGCTGGCCGGTCAGGAGACCGTGGGACGTGGAGATGATCGCCACGCCCAGGCCGCCGAGGACCTTCGGCAGACTGGTGGACTTCGCGTACACGCGCAGACCCGGCTTCGAGATCCGCCGGATGCCCGCGATGGAGCGCTCACGGTTGGGACCGAACTTGAGCTCCAGGACGAGGTTCTTGCCGACTTCGGCGTCCTCGACCTTCCAGCCCGTGATGAAGCCCTCCTGCTGGAGGATCTCTGCGATGTGCGACTTGATCTTGCTGTGCGGCATGGTCACGGAGTCGTGGTACGCCGAGTTCGCATTCCGCAGACGCGTCAACATGTCTGCGATCGGATCAGTCATGGTCATGAATTGGCCTTCGGCCTCTCTCGCCGGGGTTTCCTGTATGCGCCATCCCTCTCCCCACACTGGGGCGGGACGGGTGCGGCGCGGGGACCTACGGCGTAGTAAGTCGTTCAGGGCGGCGGACGCCCAACCCTCCTAGCCTAAGCCATGGAAGGACGGGCCTCCGCCTACCCTCTGCTTACCGAGAGCGTCCAGATAATCCCGAACTCCGACCCGGTGCTCCGAAGGCGCCCCGGAGGGGCACCGTCCGCGCACCGGGTGGAGGGGTTTACCAGGAGCTCTTGGTCACGCCCGGCAGCTCGCCACGGTGAGCCATCTCACGAAGGCACACGCGGCACAGGCCGAACTTGCGGTACACGGAGTGGGGACGACCGCAACGCTGGCAGCGCGTGTAGCCACGCACGCCGAACTTGGGCTTGCGGGCGGCCTTGGCAATGAGAGCCTTCTTTGCCACGGCTCACGCCTCCTTGAACGGGAAGCCGAGGTGACGCAGGAGCGCGCGGCCCTCAGCGTCGTTGGTCGCCGTGGTAACCACGGTGATGTCCATACCCCGGACGCGGTCGATCTTGTCCTGGTCGATCTCGTGGAACATGACCTGCTCCGTGAGACCGAAGGTGTAGTTGCCACGGCCGTCGAACTGCTTGGGGGACAGACCACGGAAGTCGCGGATGCGCGGAAGCGCGAGCGACAGGGTGCGGTCCAGGAACTCCCACATGCGGTCGCCACGGAGGGTGACGTGGGCACCGATCGGCTGACCCTCACGCAGCTTGAACTGCGCGATGGACTTGCGGGCCTTGGTGACGGCCGGCTTCTGACCGGTGATCGTGGTGAGGTCCTTGACGGCACCATCGATCAACTTGGAGTCGCGGGCGGCGTCGCCCACACCCATGTTGACCACGATCTTGACGAGCCCGGGAACCTGCATGACGTTCTCGTACGAGAACTCCTCAAGCAGCTTGCCCTTGATTTCCTCGCGGTACTTCGTCTTGAGACGCGGAGTGGTGGTGGTAGCCATCAGATGTCCTCACCCGTCCGCTTGGCAACGCGGATCTTGTTGCCCTCGTCGTCGAAGCGGAATCCGACGCGCGTCACGACCTTCTTGCCGTCCTTCTCCACGACGAGCTGAACATTGCTCACGTGGACGGGGGCCTCGGTGGTGACGATCCCGCCGGTCTGCGAACCACGAGCGGTCTGGCCGGCCTTGGTGTGCTTCTTGACCCGGTTGACACCCTCGACCAGGACACGGTCCTCGCGGGGGAAGGCCTGAATGACCTTGCCCTGCTTGCCGCGGTCCTTACCGGTGATGACCTGAACCAGGTCGCCCTTCTTGATCTTCATGCTTACAGCACCTCCGGCGCGAGCGAGATGATCTTCATGAACTTCTTCTCGCGCAGCTCACGGCCCACCGGGCCGAAGATACGGGTGCCGCGAGGGTCGCCGTCGTTCTTCAGAATGACAGCGGCGTTCTCGTCGAAGCGGATGTACGAGCCGTCCTGGCGGCGGCGTTCCTTCACGGTGCGAACGATGACCGCCTTGATGACGTCACCCTTCTTCACGTTGCCACCGGGGATCGCGTCCTTGACGGTGGCAACGATGACGTCACCGATGCCGGCGTAGCGGCGACCGGAGCCACCGAGAACACGGATGCAAAGGATTTCCTTGGCACCAGTGTTGTCGGCGACACGCAGTCGCGACTCCTGCTGGATCACGTGTATCTCCTGTTTGTCTGCCGGTTCCCCGGGGGACCGCTGAGCGGCCCCCCGGAGCCTGGCGGAACTGACTCGAAGGGTTACCCCTTCAAGTAATTACTTGGCCTTCTCAAGGATTTCGACGATGCGCCAGCGCTTCGTCGCCGAGAGGGGCCGGGTCTCCATGAGGAGAACACGGTCGCCAACGCCAGCGGCGTTCTGCTCGTCGTGTGCCTTGAGCTTGCTCGTACGGCGGATGACCTTGCCGTACAGAGCGTGCTTCACGCGGTCCTCGACGGCGACGACGACGGTCTTGTCCATCTTGTCGCTGACGACGAGACCCTCACGGGTCTTGCGGAAACCGCGGGCAGTGTTCTCTTCAGTCACATTCGTCTCGCTCATCAGGCGCTCTCCACCATCTCGATGCCCAGCTCGCGCTCACGCATCAGGGTGTAGATCCGGGCGATGTCCTTGCGGACGGCCTTCAGCCGGCCGTGGTTTTCGAGCTGGCCCGTCGCCGCCTGGAAGCGGAGGTTGAACAGCTCTTCCTTGGCCTCGCGGAGCTTGTTGAGGAGCTCCTCGTTGCCCAGCTCGCGCAGCTCAGACGCCTTGGTTCCGGCCGACATCACGCCTCACCTGCCTCGCGCCGAACGATGCGGCACTTCATCGGAAGCTTGTGAGCAGCGCGGGTGAGCGCCTCACGAGCAATCTTCTCGTTCGGGTAGGAGAGCTCGAACATCACCCGACCGGGCTTGACGTTCGCGATCCACCACTCCGGGGAACCCTTACCGGAACCCATGCGGGTCTCGGCGGGCTTCTTGGTCAGCGGGCGGTCCGGGTAGATGTTGATCCAGACCTTGCCGCCACGCTTGATGTGGCGGGTCATCGCGATACGCGCCGCCTCGATCTGGCGGTTGGTCACGTACGCCGGAGTGAGGGCCTGAATGCCGTACTCGCCGAACGCAACCTGCGTACCACCCTTGGACATACCGCTGCGCTTCGGGTGGTGCTGCTTGCGGTGCTTGACCCTACGGGGGATCAGCATTTCGGTCAGGCCTCCGTTCCGGTGCTCTCAGCCGGAGCAGCGGCAGCGGCGTCGGCCTTGGGGGCCTCGGCTGCGGCGTTCTGCTGCTGCGGCTTACGGCCGCGTCCGCCACGCTCGCCACCGCGGCCACCACGGCCGGCCGGGCGGTCAGCGCCGCCACGGGCCGGGCGGTTGCCAGCGCGGGCAGCAGCGTTCTCAGCGCGGACCTCGGCGATGTTCTTGACGTCGCCCTTGTAGATCCAGACCTTCACACCGATGCGGCCGAAGGTGGTCTTGGCCTCGAAGAAGCCGTACTCGACGTTCGCACGAAGGGTGTGCAGCGGCACACGACCCTCGCGGTAGAACTCCGAGCGGGACATCTCGGCGCCGCCGAGACGGCCACCACACTGGATCTTGATGCCCTTGGCGCCGGCCTTCATCGCCGACTGCATGCTCTTGCGCATGGCACGGCGGAAAGAGACGCGGGAGGACAGCTGCTCGGCAACGGCCTGGGCCACGAGCTGAGCGTCGACCTCGGGGTTCTTGACCTCAAGGATGTTCAGCTGGACCTGCTTGCCCGTGAGCTTTTCGAGGTCGCCGCGGATGCGGTCGGCCTCGGCGCCACGGCGGCCGATGACGATGCCGGGACGCGCGGTGTGGATGTCCACCCGCACGCGGTCACGGGTGCGCTCGATCTCAACCTTCGAGATGCCGGCGCGCTCCATGCCGGACGTCATCATCCGACGGATGGCGACGTCTTCCTTGACGTAGTCCTTGTACAGCTTGTCGGCGTACCAGCGGGACTTGAAGTCCGTGGTGATACCGAGCCGGAACCCATGCGGGTTAACCTTCTGGCCCATTACCGGGTTCCTTCCTTGCTGCTGACGACCACGGTGATGTGGCTGGTCCGCTTACGGATCCGGTAGGCGCGACCCTGTGCACGCGGACGGAACCGCTTCAGGGTCGGGCCCTCATCCACGTACGCCTCGCTGATGACCAGCGTAGAAGCGTCACTGTGGTCGTAGTTGTGCGCGGCGTTGGCAATGGCGCTGTCCAGCACCTTGCCCACCGGCACGCTCGCGGCCTGCGGGGCGAAACGCAGGACCGCCTGAGCCTCCGTGGCATCCATGCCACGGATGAGGTCCACCACTCGGCGGGCCTTCATGGGCGTGACGCGGATGTACCGCGCTTGGGCCCTGGCTTCCATGGTTGTCCCTTCAGTGTCTGACACGTTCGTCATAGTCGTTTCCACCCCGCGTTAGCGGCGCTTCGACTTCCGGTCGTCCTTGACGTGGCCTCGGAAGGTGCGAGTCGGCGAGAACTCACCGAGCTTGTGGCCGACCATCGACTCGGTGACGAACACCGGGACGTGGATCTTGCCGTTGTGCACCGCGATCGTGTGGCCCAGCATCGCCGGGACGATCATCGAGCGACGGGACCAGGTCTTGATGACGTTCTTGGTACCTGCTTCGTTCTGTACGTCCACCTTCTTGATCAGGTGGTCGTCGACGAAGGGCCCCTTCTTGAGACTGCGCGGCATCTAAACCCGCTCCTAGCGCTTCTTGTTCGTCTTGCGGCGGCGGACGATGTACTTGCTGCTCGCCTTCTTGGGAGAACGAGTACGACCCTCCTTCTGACCCCACGGGCTGACCGGGTGGCGACCACCGGAGGTCTTGCCCTCACCACCACCGTGCGGGTGGTCAACCGGGTTCATCGCGACACCGCGGACGGTCGGGCGAACGCCCTTCCAGCGCATACGGCCGGCCTTGCCCCAGTTGATGTTCGACTGCTCGGCGTTGCCGACCTCGCCGATGGTGGCGCGGCAGCGAACGTCGACCAGCCGGATCTCGCCGGACGGCATACGGAGGTGGGCCATGGCCCCCTCCTTCGCCAGCAGCTGCACGGAGGCACCCGCGGAACGGGCGAACTTCGCGCCGCCGCCGGGCCGCAGCTCGATGGCGTGGATGGTCGTACCGACCGGGATGTTGCGCAGCGCCAGGTTGTTGCCGGGCTTGATGTCGGCGGTCGGGCCGTTCTCGACGCGGTCGCCCTGGCTCAGGCCACGCGGCGCGACGATGTAGCGCTTCTCGCCGTCTGCGTAGTGCAGAAGGGCGATGCGCGCGGTGCGGTTCGGGTCGTACTCGATGTGAGCGACCTTGGCCGGCACGCCGTCCTTGTCGTGACGACGGAAGTCGATCACGCGGTAGGCGCGCTTGTGGCCACCGCCCTGGTGACGGACGGTCACACGACCGGTGTTGTTACGGCCGCCCTTGCTGTGCAGGGGGCGGACCAGCGACTTCTCCGGCGTGGACCGCGTGATCTCGACAAAGTCGGCGACGCTGGAGCCACGACGGCCCGGAGTCGTCGGCTTGTACTTGCGGATACCCATTTCTCAGTCCTCGTCCGATTCCGGACGACTCGACCTCACTTAAGAGGTCGGGCCGCCGAAGATGTCGATACGGTTGCCCTCGGCAAGGGTCACGATGGCGCGCTTGGTGTTGGCGCGCTTGCCGAAACCGGTGCGGGTGCGCTTGCGCTTGCCCTGCCGGTTGATCGTGTTGACCCCGGTGACCTTGACCGAGAAGACCGCTTCCACGGCCTGCTTGATCTGGGTCTTGTTGGCACGCGGGTCGACGATGAACGTGTACTTGTTCTCGTCGAGCAGCGCGTAGCTCTTCTCGGACACGACCGGCTTGACGAGGATGTCACGCGGGTCCGTGTAGGTCTTGCTGGTAACGGTCGCCGTGGCGTTCTCGGACATCAGGCGTCGCTCCCTTCGGTCTCAATGGCCTTGTCGGGGCCGGACACGAAGGACTCGAAGGCGGCCTGGGTGAAGACCACGTCCTCGGAGCGGATCACGTCGTACGTGTTCAGCTGGCCCGGCTCCAGGATGTGCACCTGGGGCAGGTTGCGGGCGGACAGCCACGCGGCCTCGTCGGAGCGCTCGACGACCAGGAGCAGGTTCTTGCGCTCCGAGATCTTGCCGAACAGCGTCTTGGCGGCCTTGGTGGAGACCTCTCCCTCGATCACGCCGGTGACGACGTGGATGCGGGAGTTGCGGGCCCGGTCGGTGAGGGCACCGCGCAGGGCGGCGGCCTTCATCTTCTTCGGGGTCCGCTGCGAGTAGTCACGCGGCACGGGGCCGTGGACGACGCCACCGCCGGCGAACTGCGGAGCACGCGTCGAACCCTGACGGGCGCGGCCGGTGCCCTTCTGGCGGTACGGCTTCTTGCCACCACCGCGGACCTCGCCACGCGTCTTGACCTTGTGCGTGCCCTGACGGGCAGCGGCCAGCTGCGCGACGACGACCTGGTGGATCAGCGGGATGCTGACCTTGGCGTCGAAGATCTCGGCCGGGAGCTCAACGGTCCCGGTCTTGTCGCCTGCGGGCGACAGAATGTCAATGGTGCTCATAGTCCTCAGGCCCCCTTGGCCGCAGTGCGGACCAGGACCAGGCCGCCGTTGGGGCCAGGAACCGCACCCTTGATCAGGAGCAGGCCCTTCTCCGCGTCAACAGCGTGAACGGTCAGGTTCTGGGTGGTGACCCGCTCGTTGCCCATACGGCCCGCCATGCGGAGGCCCTTGAACACACGGCCCGGGGTGGCGCAGCCACCGATGGAGCCGGGAGAGCGGTGCTTGCGCTGGGTACCGTGACCGGCGCCGAGGCCCTTGAAGTTGTGACGCTTCATGACACCGGCGAAGCCCTTGCCCTTGCTCTTGCCCGTGACGTCAACCTTGACGCCGGACTCGAACACAGCGGCGGTGATCTCCTGGCCGAGCGTGTACTCGCTGGCGTCGGAGGTGCGGAGCTCCACCAGGTGGCGGCGGGGGGTCACGTCGGCCTTGGCGAAGTGGCCCTTGAGGGGCTTGTTCACCTTGCGCGGGTCGATCTCGCCGAAGGCGATCTGGACCGACTCGTAGCCGTCGGAGTCATTCGTACGGACCTGGGTTACGACGCAGGGTCCGGCCTTGACGACGGTCACCGGGACGACACGGTTGTTCTCGTCCCAGACCTGGGTCATGCCGAGCTTCTCGCCCAGGACGCCCTTGATCTGCTTTGCCATCTCTTCCGCGCCTCTCAGAGCTTGATCTCGATGTCGACGCCGGCCGGAAGGTCCAGGCGCATCAACGAGTCAACGGTCTTGGGCGTCGGGTCGAGGATGTCGATCAGGCGCTTGTGCGTACGCATCTCGAAGTGCTCGCGCGAGTCCTTGTACTTGTGCGGCGACTTGATGACGCAGTACACGTTCTTCTCAGTGGGCAGCGGCACCGGGCCCGCGACCGACGCACCAGTACGCGTCACCGTCTCGACGATCTTCTTCGCCGATGAATCGATGACCTCGTGGTCGTAGGCCTTGAGCCGGATGCGGATCTTCTGTCCCGCCATGGCTACTTCGTAGTCCTGTCTCTGTGTATGAACGCTCTGGCAGCTCGGCGAGTCCAGCGATCCCCTCCGACCCACGCGGTCGGGCGTGTCGCACACCCTCTACGTAGATATCCCGAAGGATTTCCCAACCAAGGGGGTGCGGGCCCAGCCCGCGCATCGAGGGAGAACACCCACCGAGTGCCTGGCTGGCACCCCGCTGACGCTTCCCGGAAGATTCCCGTACGTCCGCTCCAGCGCTGCCCAGGAGGCAGATGGGGCGACGAGTACTGTGGGACTCGCTTCCGGTCCTCCCGGCGGGAGGCGCGCAGCATCGGCACTCAACCGAGCAACCCGGATAGTCTGCCACACGGGTCTACGGCCTGGCCAATCGAGCCGTAGAGGCTACCCCAGGCCACAGAGAGCCACACACGGGGAGCCGGCGGGTCGGGGACGGGCGCCATCGGCGCCGGGATGGGGGCTTAGCGCCATCAAGACCCGGCGACGGTGTGATGCAGGGTGAGCCCTCGGGCGGACGCCGGAAAGGGGTTACCACGCCGGAACGGCGTCACTACGAGTAGACCCGTTCCACCATCGGCGTCGCCCACTCCGGAAAGACGTCTCGCGCGGGAAGCGGCGGAGCCGGGGACGTGCCGATGCCCGGCGAACCCGGTGGAATCTGACGGTGAGCGTACTGGCGTGACCACCAGAGCCAGCGCCGCACAAGCTGATTGGCGCTCCACACCATGACCAGTCCACTTCGCAACTCGGGAACCTCGTACCAGTAGGTGGCCAGAAGGGCCGCCCGGGCCGAAGCGATCTCCGGGGAAGCCGGCCTTGAGTCCCCGGCCAGTTCAGTTCCGATGGCGAATCCTGCATGAGGGCTGCCCCGCAGGAGAATGTCGCAGTCTCTGAGCACCATTTCAAGAATCCGAAGCGGGACGTGTTGCGTTTGCCGCTCCAATTTTTCCAGCAAGCCGGCAAAGTCATCTGCCAGGACGGATTCCTGGCTGGGCATCGCATTGAGACACCGGATTGCCTTACTCTCCTCGGGCCCACCACTCAGCATTCCGAGATAGGCGAGTGCCCTCGCCACCTGCCAACGGCTGAGTGAATCCATAATTCTGATTCGAGAGGGCCGAAAGGCCGGCCGCGTCGGCCAATCGACAGCACATACGTGCGGCTGCAAAGACGCAAGGCCAGGCGACACTGGCGCCGGATAGAGCGGCAGATGCGGAGGCGCTGGGGATTCTTCACTCATGGACTGCCCTGATCTCCACCCGGCGAGCTTCAAGGAATCTGCCATCTCGGTGTCGCCCTACCCGGGGGGACTGTTCGAGGGGGTTCGTCCATGTGTGTGGGTTAGGCTGGTAGGTGGTGGGATTGAGTGCCGGGCGGGATGCTCTCTGGATACCCCATGAAACCTCAGAAGGTGCGGCAGCCGATCCATCCAAGGGTCTACGGCAATTTCGAGACGAGAGAAGCCCAACTCTCAACTTCCCGCCAGAGAGGGTTCCCATCCTTGAGGGATTCGGAAACCTCTTTCAGAGGCGTCAGCATGTTCTTGACGCGTCGCAATTCCAATATCCCCTCGCGAGGGAGGTCCATCCAATTGCAAGCCTCCCGTGCGATCTCCTCGCGATCCATTCCAATATTTTTCACAACAAGAGAAAGCAGTGCGGCGGGATCTCTGAAGCTCTCGATATCACTGGGTCCAAACTGACACATCAGATATGCTCGCACCCTCGCCTCTTCAGCCACTGCCACTTTCACCTCGACCGATGATTCCCGCTTCCTTTCAACAGCACGGATCGCCACCCGGCCCCATTGCTGACGCTCCGCAGCTGCCAGCTCTCCCCTCTGCATCTTGCCGACTGCGATATCGCGCAGTTCCTCCCACTGGCGCCAGACAGTCCCATCGAGCGAGCTGCGCTCGACCAGGGTTACGGCTGCGCGAAGCGAAAGGCAGCGGCCCTCCAAGAAAGCAGCCACGGTCGGATCGACAGCCGAGCTATGTGAAGTTGATTCCTGCTCGCTCAAAGAACTTCCTTTCCGATCGCCTCCACACTTTCAAGGGAAGGAATTTCCCACAAAGAGCAGGAAGCATCGACATCGGATTCTGGACGGCCAGCGGCAAAGAACTTAGATTCGCACCTTAGCTCAAGCGAAAGGGCAGACAAGAGAGCAATGATTCTGACACCACTGAGCCCTAATCCACCATGACCGCAGCCATTGCAGCCCTACAGTACTCGTCAGGCGGCATGTATGCATGCGCCTCCACATAGTGCACAATCATGACCGGCGAAGCATAAACGACACCATTTCCCGTCACCCGAATCTCTCCGC
The DNA here is from genome assembly GCF_040638655.1 of Streptomyces sp. NPDC005963. Taxonomy (NCBI): domain Bacteria; kingdom Bacillati; phylum Actinomycetota; class Actinomycetes; order Kitasatosporales; family Streptomycetaceae; genus Streptomyces; species Streptomyces sp. NPDC005963. Next base: position 32,227 of record NZ_JBEXVD010000022.1, read on the forward strand.
TGGCGATGAAGAGATCACCCCGATACATGCTATCCCTCGCGGTTTGGAAGTCTGGACACAGTTCACAGAAATGCATCCCGCGCAGCACGTTCTCCGCCCCCCTACCCAACACGACAAGCGCCTCAAGTAGACCCTCGGGCGCAGCCCCAGTCACATAAGGGTGAACCTCGTCCAGCCAACCCACATTCAGCATTGCCGGCTGAGATTCCGTGTACTCATAGGGGCTGAGATCGGCATAGTAGGTCACACTTCTCACCTTGGCCTAACGTGTTCGCGGCAGATCAAGACATGCACTGCACCCATTTTATCTTTCACGATTTCACTCAGAAACGTCGGCGAATCCACCGTGATCGACTTGCTACTGATCGCCAGATTCGCCGGAACATCCACCGTATAATTGGGCAAACTCTTGCCAGGGCCGAACGTCTCTACCGGCGGATAATTCCCTCCCGTTTCAATATCGTGAGCAAACCTATCGTTCAGTCGCGCACCGTCCTCGATATAGAATTTTAGCCAAGTCCCCGGCGGAACAATCATGTCTCCCGACCCGAATTGATAGTACCCATGCCCGGAGATTACTTGAGAATTATCGCTCCTACCTGTCTGAGTGATGCTCTTTGCCCACGCTTCGCCCTTTCCCTCACCGTGTGAGGGGGGTTGTGGTCGCCGATCCTGCTCCGCTGGACATGGGGACAGTCCGAGAGGGTCCGTCCAGGTGTGGGGGTTGTGGGGGTACGTGGTGGGATTGGGTGACGGGGTGAGGCCGAGGGGGTCTGGGGTGAGGTAGCGGGCGGTTTCGGGGTCGTAGTGGCGGAAGTAGTTGTAGTGGAGCCCTGTTTCGGGGTCGTGGTACTGGCCGGGGAAGCGTAGGGGTGTGTAGGTGGTCGCGTCCCGGTTCCAGGTCGTGGTGCCCCAGAGGGTCGCCCGGCTGTACCAGGCGATGGTGCCCGACTCGTCGATAAGTTCGCTGGGGGTGCCGACCAGGTCCGTGGTGATGGCGAAGAAGCGCTCGTCGATCGTGTCCTGGGAGGCATCCGCGGTGAGGATGCGTTCGGTCTGGGCGAGCGGGCGGCGTCCCTGGTGGTCCCAGGTGAGGGCGACGGGGTGGGGCAGATCGTTCGAGGTGGTGATCTGTTCGGCCAGAGTGGTGCCGTCCCAGCTGAAACGCGTCTCCTCGACGACGGTCTCGCCGTCCGGTGCCAAGCGCTGTTTGGTCGTGCGGCGGCCGAGCGGGTCATAGCGGTAGCGCCAGCGGGTGCCGTCCGGGGTGGTGACGGCGGTGAGGCGGTCCTCCGCGTTCCAGGTGTAGCGCCAGGTGTCGGGCTTGCGGGAGAGGCGGGTCTTCTGACGCAGGGTGGTGCGACCCGCGGGATCGTGCTCGTAGCGGACGTTCCCGGCCCGGGTGAGATTGGTCCCGGCGTAGGCGCGGGGCCCGGTGGCTTCCTGGCCCGGGTGCGACGTGGGCCAGGTGGCAGCGGTCTGGTTGCCGGCTTCGTCGTACGCGTACGTCTCGGTCCAGTTCGCGGCGGTGACCGCGGTGACCCTGCCCGCCGGGTCGAGGTCGAAGCGCTGGGTGCCGCGAAGGTCGTCGTCGAGTGAGGTGAGGTAGCCGTCGTCACGGTAGGCGTAGGCGCGGCGGTTGAGGACGCGCTCGCCCGCGGTGGAGATCTCGGTGGCGAGCCGTCCGGCTTCGTCCCACGTGGAAGCGGTGCGCAGCACGTCGCCGAAGGTGCGTTCCAACTCCCGGCCGGCGGCATCGTGGGTGAAGGTGATGCGATGGTCACCGCTGGTGAGCAGGGTGGGGCGACCTGCGAGGTCATGGCCGTAGGTGGTGACCCTGCCGCTCGGTGTCACCCGACGGGTTCGACGGCCGAGTGCGTCGTAGGTGTAGGTGGTGGCGAGCCCGTCGAACTGTTCGGTCTTGGTGAGCCCCCGCCGGTCGTACTGGAAGATCAGCTCGCCGTCCGGGCTGCTCGCCCTGAGCAGGCGCCCCGCACGGTCATGGGTGTACGCGGTGATCTCGCCCGCCGCGTCCTTGCGGATCACCTGTCCGAGTACGTCGTGTTCGTAGGCGATGCGTGCGCCGAGCGGCGTCGTACGCGCTGCGAGTTGCCCGGCCGGGTCGAGGGCGTAGGTGAGTGTGCGACCGTCGAAGTCGGTTTCGGAGGTGAGCCGCCCGGCCGGATCGTAGGTGTAGGACCAGGTCAGTCCCTGTGGATTGGTGACCTGGGTGAGCCGTAGTTCGCGGTCGTGCTGGAACTCGTAGCGCACCCCGTCGGGGTCGACGCGGGCGGACATGACATCGAAGTGCGTGTGTTCGAAGCGCGTGGTCCGGCCGAGGGGGTCGGTGTGGCTGGTGCGGTTGCCCTCTCCGTCGTACGTCCACGACTCCGCGGTTCCGTCCGGTCGGATGCGGTGGGAAAGCTGTCCGTCGACGGTCCACCGCAGGGTCGTGGTCGCACCCACTGCGTCCGTCGCCCGAACCGGTCGGCCGAAGGGGTCGCGTTCGACACGGGTGGTGCCGCCGAGCGGATCGGTGACCTCCAGCAGCAGCCCGGCCGCATCGCAGCGAACGGTGGAGACCGCGCCCAGCGCGTCGGTGACCGAGGTGAGACGTCCACGGGGGTCATAGCCGTAGCGGGTGGTGTGACCGGCCGGATCGGTGAGCGCGGTGCGGTTGCCCCGCTCGTCGTACTCCTGGGTCCAGCGCGTTCCGTCCGCACTGACCAAGGTGACGGGGTGTCCCGACGCATCGCGCGTCGTCGTCAGCTCGCTACCGTCCGCCCGGATGACGGCTGCGAGTCGACCGTCGGCGTCGTACCGGAAGGCCGTGGTCCGACCGAGCGGATCAGTGCGGGTGAGGAGTCGACCACGACCGTCGTAGGTGAACCGGGTGGTGTGGCCGAGCGGATCGGTGGTGGCGAGGACTCGACACTTGGTGTCGATGAGGTGCCGAGTGGTGTGACCGTCGGCGGTGGTGAGGGCGGTGGTGCGATGGCCGGTCGCGGAATCCGGGAGGCCGTAGGCGATGGTCAGTTGGTAGTGACCCGCTTCACCGCCCTCCCCTATCACCCGGTCCTGTTCGTCGTAGACGTAGTCATACCTGCTGCGGTTGGAGTCGATCCAGGTGACGATCCGACGCCGGTCGTCGTAGGTGAAGGTGAGTGTGGCCCCGGAGGGCTTGGTGACGGTGGTCAGGTTGCCGTCCTCGTACCCGTAGGACATGACCGGGTGCGGCCCGTCCGGGGCGACGAGTGCGAGAGAGGTGACGCGGCCTTCCTCCAGGGACAGGGCGAGCCGGTGGCCGGCCGAGTGGACGAGGGCCAGCGGTACGCCGTCTGACGTGCGGTCGAAGGTGATGGTGCGGTGGTTGCGGTCGGTGATCTGCACCAGCCAGGCATCGCCGTCGCCCCCGGGTTCCCCACCGGGTGGCGCAGTGAAGTGACGCGTCAGTCCGCTGTCCGGGTCGGTGATCGTGTAGTCGCCCGCCTCGTCCCGGGCGAGGGTGCAGCGGCTGGCACCGGTTCCGGGGAGGGTGGGCAGTCCGGGTACGGGGTGCGGATAGGTCAGCAGGAGCCCGTCAGCGGTGACATGGACGACTCCGGCGGCATCGACCTCAAGACGCTCGTCGACGGTGGATGACCAGGTGGGCCCGAAGAAACGGCCCGCGCGGTAGCCCGACTCGACGCGTCGGGTGAACAGCAGCGGCAGTGCCCCGGGCAGCGTCACATCGGTCTGCGGCAGGAACATCCGCCCCGAGGCGAGGTCGACCGGGTCAGTGTTGGTGGTGGTGCGCTGGCCGTCCTGACGGTCGTGGGTGCCCTCCGGAGCGTCGTCGACCGCCTTGCGGGCACGACTGGCGTCGGCTGCGAGGTCCGCCGCCTCCTTGGCAATCCGGGCCCCCTTGACCGCCGCGCCGCCGCCTCCCGTGGCGGCGGTGAGCAACAGATCGGGCACCAGACGGCCGATGCCCTCGGCCGGGTCCTTCATAAAGCCGGTGACCATCTGCTTGCCCGCGCCCCACGGGTCGTTCGCCACCTGCACCAGGCCGGCTGCGGTGTTGCTCAACGCAAGTGCGTACTCCGCCGGGTGGGTGAGGTTGTAGGGGTCGAGCGGATTGACGCTTCGGACGAAGTTCACCAGCCCTGCCGTGCCCTTGATGACCCCGCCGACGAAGTGGGACTGGATCACCTCCATCTCATTGAGGCCGCTCACCGCCTGCTCGTGGTACGCGGGCTTCGGCGGCGCCGCATCACGTGCCGCCCGCACCGCGCTGCGCGCCGTCTCCGCCGCGCTGTTGCGCTGCTTGCGGGCCTCGGCCAGGAGTTCCTGCGCCTCCTTCATCAATGCCGTGCCCGGGTCCTTGAAGTCGCCCGGGCGCGGCGGCAACGACGAGGGGTCACGCTGGTCGGGGGGAAGGGCGTTGTACGTCTCGGCAGCGCGGTTGAAGGTCTCGTGCTTCGCCTTGTGCGCGTCCCACGCCGTTTCGGACGCCTTGGTGCCGGCCTTCCACTTCTCGACCGCCGTCTGTGCCTGCCCCTGCGCCCACTCCACCGTGCCCGCGAACGCCTCCAGGGCGCTCGCGGCATCCCCGCAGGCGTCCGCGCCCTTCAGCCACTTCGGCGGCTCGATCGCCACCGTCTCCCGGAACGCGTCCGCCGCCTCGCCCTTCACCGCGGACGAGTCCAAGCCCTTCAATCCCTGGCCCACCGAGGTGAACGACTTCTGGAAGTCCTTCAGATGGGTGGCCGTGGAGCGGAGTTTGGACGGAGAGCCGTAGATGAGCTTGGTCTTGTCCTCGGTCTGCCCGAGGTCGAGTTCATCGACCTCCGCACCCATCCGGTTGGCCAGCGAACGGGACTGTTCCCGCACCCAATCTGCGCCCGAGTCCCATCCCACGTCCTTGAGCCGGTCCGCCGTCCAGTCCCCGGCGTCCTCGACCCGGTCGCCCACCCACTCGGTGGCATCCTCTACGGCGTCCTCGACGACGTCCGGGGTCAGATCGCTGACCAGATCACCGATGCCCATGGCTTAGCTCCCCCGTCGCCCCCGCGAGCCAGGCTCGGGCACTCCGACCCACCCGACCTCTACGAGCACCGTAGGAGGCCGCGCCCCGCCCACAGCAGACGGTTTCTGGCCCTGACGGTGGCTAAATCCCGCCAACACGTCTGAATGTCACGCCACTTACCGGCGGCTTCGGTGGATGGCGCTCATCTGGTGGGAGAGGTCGAGGGGATGCTCGTGGTGGCGGACCAGAAGTCGGAACGGACGTAGGGGTCGGGAACGACGGAGCCTTCGAAGGGGGTGCCGTTGGGAGTGGTCTTGGGGTCCTCCACCTTGGACAGGATGAAGCAGGGGGTCGTGATGCCGAAGAAGAACTGGCCCTTCTTTCCGACCTTGGCGACCAGGCGGAAGTCCTCTGGGGTGCTGGCGTAGATCGCTGGAAATGCCTTGCTGCGATTCACTCCGGTGATCTTGTATCCCGCGCCCTTCCAATGTCGCTCAATCACTCCCAGTAGGCTGCCGCGCCTTTCCTGGGACACGATGGTCATGACGGCGACACGTCGGGTAGCCGAGCCCGTCGCCTTTCCGTCGATGGTGTAGGAGTCGCAGCCTTCGTCCGTCGGCGCATAGTGCACCCAGTTCAACTCGGGCTTGACGGACGTCATCGTGGCGAGCATGATCCCGTCTGCCTCTTCGGCGGCCACCTGCAAACTAACCTTGCGCACTTTGCCCTTCTCGCTTCCCCCGTCGTCGGACATCCCCACAAAGCCACAACCTGTCACGGCCATGGCGAGCACGGCAGCCAAGGCCGTCCTCACTGCCCTCATCGGTGCTCCTGAGTAGTGATCGCAGCCCCCTGGCCCGCGACAATCATCGCAATGTTGTCCGCGGACTCCGAATCCTTCTTGGGGTTGAAGTAATTTGAGTGCGCCGGCGTTTGGGGGCCACCGTCGAAGTGGACACCAGGACCGTCGTCCACCTTGAATCTCCTCGCACCGAAGTCCGCGTGGGAGGGGTCAGTGCCGTAGTAGATCTGGCTGCCGTCTGTCGCCACATTCCCCACGAAGAAGCCGCTCACCGCTCCGGTAACGGGCCCCAGGGGAGTCACGGATCCCATTAGTGCGCCCGCCTTGAGGCCCTTGGCAGAGTTCTGATCGGGGAGCTTCGTGACCGGGTCATTCTCAGCAGCACCCACATAGACCCGGTCCCGCGGTACACCCAGGTCTTCGGCCGTCTGTGCTCCCGTTCCGGGGCTGCCAACAAGAACGATATTGTCGGCGCCCGGGATGCCGCCCTCTCTCTGGGCAGCCATACCCACGGTGAGAGAGCCATAGGAGTGACCGATGGCAGTCATATGAGGATCGTCGTGCTGATTGGTAGCACTCAGTCCGGCCATGAACTCGTTGTACGCCGGGGCGCCAGCTTTCGCGTCCTTGTCACTTGTCACAGCCAAGTTGTCGAGCACCTTTTCCGCTGGCAGCTGCGGCGGGTCGTAACCGAGCCAGACGATCGATGCACTGGACGGATCGATTTCAGCAGCTCCGATTGCAGTGTCCCGAGCCCGCTGAACATCGTTCCTCGCGAAATCCGCGTCCAGCGAAGTCCCCAACCCCGGCACGTAGGCCGACACGTTCTTCGCCGTGTCCGGATTGCCGAACGAGACGATGGCTCGCCCCAGCCCCTCGTCCCCGATCCCCAGCAGGTACATCGGCGGCACACCCGGCTTCGGTTGTGCCCTCAGTTGTTCGTCGATGCTCTTCAGCCCCGCCAGTTGGTTCTGCGACCGCTCGTCCGGCTGCCCCTCCAGTTTGCCGATGAGCAGTTGGAGGTTGTCCCTGTTCGCCGTGTCCCTGACGTCGGCCGGAAGACCGTCCAGATTGCCGATGCGGTCCGGGTAGGTCGCCAGGAGTTCTTCGCGGTGTTCCTGGGTGAGCCCGTCCCACCAGCCCTTGCGGGCGGCCGGCGTTCCGCAGTCCGGGATCGCTTCGGGAAGGTATCCCTTGGCCGCTGCCCGTACCGCTTCGGCGTCGTGGGCCGCGTCCGTCCAGGTGGCCGCGGTGACGGCGAGCCCCGGTGGGGCCTTGAGCGCGGTGAGGATGCGGCTGAAGCGGGTGTCGATCTCGTTGGCATTGCGGACCGCGTCCGAGATGGTGTCCGCGATTCGCTGGGCTTCGGCGCGGTGCGGATTGGGGCTGATCAGCGGGGAGGGCTGTTCGAGCATTCCGCGGCGGCGCGTGGTGCCGCCGGCCGCCGGCTGGTCCAGGACGTTGTTGCCGCCCGCCGGGTAGCTGACCGAGCCGTCGGCGTGAACGGTGAACTTGCGGCCGGCCGCGTCTTCGAGTGCGCGATTGAGCTGTCGCTGTTCCTCGCGGAGTTCATGGGCGAGCGCGTTGAGGGTCGTACGGATCAGACCGCATTCCGTGTACGCGTACTCGAAGTTGCGGTCGAGTTGTTCGAGGCGTCCCAGTGCTGCATCGGCCGCCTCGCCGACTTGGGATTCCGTGAGCGTGTTGATCATCTGATTGCTGATGCGGTCGCGGGCTGCGTCGGCCTGATTGCTGGCCACGCCCCATCCGTCGGCCGCGCCCTCTAACTCGGACAGCTTGAGGTCGCGCAGCGTCTGCCAGGTCAACATGGCTGCTACCTGCCCTTCTCGGCGGGCTGGGCGGCCTTCTGGAAGGACGACTTCACGGCCTTTTCGTGCTCACCCTGGTCCGTGGCGACCCGCTTGAGGACCGGTGCCAGGGAGCCGCATTCATCGCGTACGGCTCCGAGCCGCTTCTCCCAGGAGGTGAGGACGGTCTTCAGCGCCCCGAGACTCGTCAGTCCCGCCGCCCCCGAGTCGACTCCGTCGTGTGCCGCGGTGAGCTTGGCATTGGCGCTCGCGGTGTTCGTGCGCAGCACTCCGGCTGCGGCTGCCGCCGAAGTCCACGGTTGGGCAGCGTGCTTCAGGACCCCCGTCGCCCCTTCCGTACCCGCCCCGCCAGAAGAACCCGCGGAGGAACCCGCCACGGACGCGAGCGACATCCCGGCCCCCGTCGTATCCGTCCGGGGCTGTTCCGCCAGATGTAAGAGCTCCTGCCATGGGTCCGCCGCTGCCCCCGTCATGCCCCAACTCCCTCGTCCGGTCCCTCGTCCGGTGTTCCTTCCGCGGTCACGCTAGAGGGTCGACAAGGGTGCGTACCGCTCTTCGATCCACCCCGGCGAAAAGAAAACCCGCTGGTCATAACAGATGCATATAGCCCGATACAAGAGTGCTCACGCTCACTCATGTGGGCTACGGGTCAAAGGACTCGCAACCGCGGGAGCGCGATGGCCAGGAGGTGTCCCGCCCATCGCGTCCCACTGGGTCCGGTCCTTCCTACCGCAGTCCGGTGTCGATCGCCGTCAGCAACTCGGCGCCCTCAGTGCTGTACGGCTCCGACCGCTGAATGTCCTGTAGGTCCGCGGAAAATCGCTCGATCGTTCTGATCAACGGCTTCTACAGTGGCCCGGCACGTCCATCGTCTGCGCCGGGGGGCCGACCATCATGCGGATGCACTATCCGCGCACACCGCATCTGCCGTGGTCGCCGGGCGCCACCTCTGACGACGTACGGACCGGTGATCTGTCGCACCTGGTAGGCCGGGAGGTCGTCGTCACCGAGAAACTGGACGGCGAGAACACCACGTTGTACGCGGACGGACTGCACGCCCGTTCCCTGGACTCCGCCCACCACCCTTCCCGGACCTGGGTCAAAGCCCTCCACAGCCGCATCGCCCATGGGATTCCGAGCGGCTGGCGCATCTGCGGCGAGAACGTGTACGCCCGGCACTCCGTCCCGTACGACCGGCTCGACGGCTACTTCTACGGGTTCTCCGTCTGGGACGCGCAAGGGCGTTGTCTGGACTGGGACCGGACGGTTCTGTTCCTGCGGGGGTTGGGGGTTCCCTCGCCGGCCGTTCTCTGGCGGGGCGTCTTCGACGAACGGGCGTTGCGCGCCCTGCGACTCGATCTCTCCCGGCAGGAGGGATATGTCGTCCGGGCCGCGAAGGGGTTCGCTGCCGCCGATTTCCGGCATTCCGTGGCCAAGTGGGTACGGGCGGGGCATGTGCAGACCGACACCCACTGGATGCACTCGGCGGTCGTCCCCAACGGCCTGGGACCGGCCGCCGCGCTGTGGTCCGTACGGTCGGGAGGTCCGGCACATCCGGAGCAATTGGCGGGCGCGCTCGGTGTGCGCGCGAGTGCGTCGTACGGCCCGGTCGCCGAAGTGGCCGAGCGGTCGGGGCGTACGGGGGACGCACGGCTGACCGCGGTCCTCGCCGCCCTGTTGCACGGGGAACACCGATCCACCCTGGCGGCCGGGCTGCGCCCCGTGCTGGGGATGCGGCTCGCCCGCCGGGTCGCCGATGTCGTCGGGCTCGCGCCCGGTCTGCACCGCCCGTACCCCGACGCGGACCGCCGGACCGGTCTCATCCGGTTGTCGTACGCCGCTGACCTCGACGTCCTACACTCCGTCGCCGCAGCCCTGGCGAGGACCGACGAGGAGCGGGAGCAGGTGGAGTGGTCGGCGTTGTACGCGGACGAGGTACGGGCCTGGAAGCCGCCACGGTTCGACGAGTTGGCACCGGATGCGGCGGACCGCTGCCGTGCCGAGGCGCGGGACGCGTACGCGGAGGGCAGGATCGCCGGGCCCGAGGAGGCCACGGCGGCGACCTGGCGTTGGCGGGACGGTGACTTTCCACGGCTGGTGCAGATGGTCGGCCCCTCGGGGAGCGGCAAGAGCACCTTTGCGCACGGACTGGGCGCCGACACGGTCGTATCGCTGGACGATCTGCGGGAGGCGGCCGGGTCACGGGCCGACCAGCGGGGGAACGGCGATGTGTTGCGGGCCGGTCTCGACCGTCTTGACCGGGCGCTGGCCGCGGGCGGCACGGTCGTCTGGGACGCCACCTCGATCAATCGGCACCAGCGCGCGCTGGTGCACAAGGTCGCGCGCCGCCGCAATGCACTGACCACCCATGCGATCGTCGTCCTGGACGAGGGCCAACTGAGACGGCGGAACGCGGGTCGCGCCCATGCCGTGCCGGACGGGGTGCTGGAGTCCCAACTCCGACGGTACGAGCCTCCGTACCCGGGTCAGGCGCATCGGACGTGGTACATCGGCTCGGACGGCACCATCGAGGACACACACGGAGACGGAAACGGAGACGGAAACAGGGACGGAAAAGGGGACGGAAACGGCCATGCAGACGAGTGAGGGTCTCTACCACCGGGTGCGCTGGGACGCCCGTTTCGATCCGGCCAGATTCACCCTGGGTGTGTTGCAGCGCGGCGCCCAGCCCAAGCGGGTGCCACTGACGTCGTTCGTCCCGGGTGGGGAGGTCCCCTGGCACCGGGTGCTGTTCTTCGAGGCCGACGGCGAGGTGGTGTGGGACCGGCGTACGGGAGTGGACCGTGTCGACCTCACCGAGGCCGGACGGATGCGGACCCCTCGCCGTCTCCCGTCCCCCTTCTTCGAGCCGATCACGCCCCGGAGTTGGGACGGCACGACCTGGGGCACCTCGCCCGTACCGCGCCCGGGTTCGGCCACGCTGCGGGTACTGACGTGGAACACGCTCTGGGACCGGTACGACGCCGACCGACTGGACACCGCACGGCGTCGGCCGCTGCTCCTCGACGCGCTGCGGGACGCGGACGCCGATGTGATCGCGCTCCAGGAGGTGACGTCCGAACTGCTGAAGCTGATCCGAGCGACGCCGTGGATCCGCGAGTGCTACACCCTGACGCCGGCCGGACGCGAGGTGGACGAGTACGGGTTGCTGCTGCTCAGCCGACTGCCGATACAGGAGGCCGGACACCATGCCCTCGGGCCGCACAAGGCGCTCACCGCGATCGTCGTGGAGTCGGAGGCATACGGTCCGGTCACCGTCATCGACACGCATCTGACCAGCGATCACACGGCGGACGGCTCGGCCGTACGGAACGGGCAGCTCGACGAGACGGCGGAGGGGCTGGCCGCGCTGGACGGCCCGGTGGTGGTGTTGGGCGACTTCAACGACGGCGGAAACACGGCCGAATTGCGGCTTGAACTCAGCGACGCCTGGACTTCGGTCCATGGCACGGGTGACCAGGCCCCGACCTTCGACCCGCCGCGCAATCCGCTGGCCGCGCTCTCCTCGCTGACGGGCCGCTCGGGCCGGCTGGACCGGGTGTTGCTGCGCGGTCCGGAGGCACAACGGGCGGTTCTGTTGGGAGACGTCCCGGACCTGGACGGCCTCTTCGCATCCGACCACTACGCGGTGTCGGTCGACCTCGGTCCGCGCTCCGATCCCTTCGTCGGAGCAACGGCCCAACGGGTGGCGTTGGCACTCACGGAAGGCGTGGTGCACACGGAAGGCGTGGTGCATATGGTCGGTTCGCGCCGGCTGGGCTGCGCCCTGGCCGATGCCGATCTCGATCTGGTCACCGCACTTCCCGGTGAGATCGACATCGCGGCGGTACGGGAACGACTGGCCGCGGCCCTTCCGGACGCCGACGGTCTCCGAGTGGTGGAGGGAGCCCGCCTTCCCGGGCTGCGCTTCCGGGTCGGCGGGCTGGTGGTGGATCTGTTCGTCGTCGGTACGGGCGAGGTCCCCCCGGATGAGGCCGTTGCACGCCGGGCCGAACTCGGCGACTCGGCAGCCGTCGCCTTGAGCGCGGTCAGCGATGCCGAAGCGCTCCTCGAACTGGTGGGTGAGCAGCGGGAGGCGTTCGCGCGGCTCGCTCGGGAGGTGAAGGCATGGGCACACGCCCGCGGCCTGGACTCGGCGCCCTTCGGCGGGATCCCCGGCATCGGCTGGGCGGTACTTGCGGCCCGTACGGTCCATGAGGCAGGTCCACTATCGGGCCCTGAGCTGCTTCGACACTTCTTCGGCAGTTGGGCGGCCTGGGACTGGCGCACGGCAGTGGGCGGATCTGACACCGCCCTCCCGCTGACGATCATGACCCCGAGCGAGCCGGTCCGCCCCTGTACAGAACGGGTGAGCACGGCCGGCCGGGACCTGATCGCGGAGGAACTCTTCCGGGCCTGGGAGGCCCTGGAGTCCCCATCCGATCCCTGGCCGGAACTCCTCGCCGTACCGGCGTGGGAACAGCGCCACCGCCAGTGGCTGATCGTGTCAGTACCCGAGCATCAAACGGGCCGGGTGCGAGGGCGGATGCACGCCCTGCTGCGAGCCCTGGAGGACTCGGGAGCCTCCGACATCCACGCCTGGCCGCGCCCCTTCGCCGCGAACCCCACGCAGTACGCGATCGGCCTCGGCCCCAACCCGCTGGACACCACCCGGCTGGCGGACATCTCGTTCCACTGGACGCGCGGGTTGTCGGGGGTTGTCCTGAAGCCGTGGGAGGCAGCGGCGGCGCCACCCCTGCGGTGAGCCCCCTCACTCGGCCTCGCACAGCCTCCGGAATGGCACGCCCGTTCGCGTCAACCAATCTCCGACGTTCATACATTCGGATTGCTATGTGTCATTGACATAATCATGAAGTCGGCGATTCCCTAGCGTCCGGATCATGGTCACTTCCTCACACGAGGCCGCGCACCGGATCTTCCAGGACCGGCCTGAATTACTCACCCCGGTTTTCGGGGTGCTGGGCATCCCCTTGCCCGCCAAGACATCCGTCGAGGTCCTGACGGGTGACGCCACCGAGATCCGCCCGCTGGAGCGACGCGTGGACAGCGTGCTCCGGGTGGAAACATCGGAGGGACAGCGTTTCCTCCTCGCGATCGAAGCCCAAGGCCGCAAGGACCCTGGCAAAGAAACGAGTTGGCCCTACTACACGGCGTATCTCCGGGACAAGCACGACCTCCCGGTCCTCCTCCTGGTCGTCTGCAAGGACCGGGCCACGGCGAAGTGGGCGGCGGGGCCGTTCACCACGGGGTACGAGAACTGGATCTTGCAGAGCACCCATCCGATGGTCCTGGGGCCTGACAACCTGCCCGTGATCACCAGCCCCAGAGAGGCCGGTAGGAATCTGGCACTCGCCACTCTTGCTGCGATGACCCACAGCAAGGACAGGGACGTCGACGCCATACTGGAAGCGCTGGCGTCGGCGCTCGGCTCTGCCGACAGGGAATCTGCCGACTACTTCTTCGAGTTGTTGGAAATCGGCCTGGGAAACACCCCGGCCAGGGAAAATTGGAGGAATCTGATGGCCGTAGGTACCTACTTCCCCGGCCGAGGGACGTTGGTCGAGGAGACCTTCCTCAAAGCCAAGGCGGAAGGCATGGCTGAGGGCAGGGCGGAAGGCAAGGCGGAAGGCAAGGCGGAAGGCAAGGCCGAGGAGCGCGCCCTCTCCGTCCTCCGCATCCTGGAGGCCCGCCAGATCCCCACTCTGGAGAGCCACCGACAGCGGATCACCGAGTGCTCGGACCTCGACGTCCTGGATCACTGGCTGAGGCGTGCCATCACCGCCACCGACGCCGAAGACCTCTTCACCGAGGACGAACCGGCCGACGACTGATACCCCCGCACAGCAACGATGCCCTGTCTTCGATGAAGGCGGGGCATCTGCCGTTGGCGCTCAGATGATGGAGGTGTACGAGACGAAATCGACCCACGCGCTTACCCCCTACTAAGAGCTGAGGACCCGACGATCTTGGAGTCCCGAGCATGCACCACGACAACAGTCGCGACCTCGACCCAGTCGTCGTCACCCAGGCCCGCGCTACCGCACCGCGCCACTTCTGCCCTCGTGTGAGTGCCCACCACACCCCTCATCGCGAGAACTCCCCATGCGGACCATGCGCCGAACTAAATCGGTTTCGCAGATTCACCGCGAGCAGGCCTCGTTAGAGCCGGACCAGAGAGACAGGGCAAGCGCCTGAATCTCACACTCTCAGTCCCACCTCAATTCATCAAAGACACCCATTGCCCCTGAATGGAGAATTCACCTCACGGCAGGACCGCGCCTAGCGCCCCAGAGCCCCTGGAACTGGGCGACCGAATCACTGAATGCATGCAGGTCGGCATCTTCGAGCCCATACTTGAGGCGGGGGCGTCCATCTCGAAGGCCAACTCAAGCAGTCCCCCGCAACGGTCCAAAGCGAGAGGGAGACCTCTGGTCCCCCTCGTCCTCGAACCACTGAAAGTCAGCTGACCAGACATACCCTTCCCCCCCATTCAGCAGGAAGAGAGACCCATGCGAGATCCCTGGATGCACCCCCAGCCATTCAGCAACCTCATCCTGGGCAACCACGTCGATTCTCAAAGTCCTGTAAGTAGGCTGAAGTTTCATGATTTCAACAGCCGGGAAGGCAATATCAATCCGAGACCTCAGAGGACTTGAAACTACACTCCGCAGCAACAGTGTCGAATGGCTAACCGAGTACTGCCAAACTTGAAATTTTCTCTCCCAGCAGCCAACTTCGTTCACCTTTTGACACCTTCCCCTTCCTGCGGCTTCGGAAATTCCATTTCTGGTATCTTCACTTTCACGCCGTCTTCGTAAAAGGTTATACTATCCCATTCTCGATCGCCCACACGAATCGCCTTCCCTACATGATAGATTTCACGTTCCGTCGCGAACCAATTATCACCTGAACCGCTTTTATATGCAGCCATAATCTTTTCCGTAGGGGTTTCTCCGAAAAACCCGTCGATCGCAATATGCAAGTGAACGTCGGGGTTGTGGGCTGCGCCCCGCACACTCGACTCCCAGTCCAAGTCATCAAGATAGTGAGCGAATTCGTTCTTCGCCGCGAACTCCCGCAAATTGTGCTCACGAATACCCAGAGCAAGATTGGGCGGATACGGAGCGAGCCCGAGTGGATCGGACCAGAGATGCGGATTGCGGACATAGGCGACCGGGTTGGGAGCCGGTGCCAGCCCCAGCGGGTCCGAGGAGAGGTAGCGCCCGGTCTCCGGGTCATAGTGCCGGTGGAAGTTGTAGTGAAGGCCCGTCTCCGGGTCGAAGTACTGGCCGGGGAAGCGAAGTGGGGTGTACGCGGTGCTGGTCGTGGACCAGGTGGTGGTGCCCCACAGTGTGCTCCGGGTGTGCCACGCCAGGTCGCCCGACTCATCGATCAGTTCGGTCGGGGTGCCGACCAGGTCGGTGACGATGCTGAAGAAGCGTTGGTCGATCTCCGACTGAGGTGCTTCCGCCGACGTGATGCGTTCTGTTTGCGTGAGGGGGCGCACGCCGTCGTGGTCCCAGGTGAGAGTGACGGGATTCGGTAAGTCCTCCGCCGTCGTGGTCTGCTCGCAGAGGATCGCGCCGTCCCAGGTGAAATCGACCTGTTCCAGGATGGTGTCGTTTTGCCCCAGCCGCTGTTTGGCGATGCGACGGCCTAACGGGTCATACCGGTAGCGCCAGCAACTGCCGTCCGGGGTCACTACGGAGGTCAGGTGGTCCTCGGCGTCCCAGGTGTATCGCCAGGTGTCCGGCTTGCGCGACGACCGTGGTTTCTGCCGCAGTGTGATGCGGCCCCGTGCGTCGTGCTCGTAGCGAACCTTCCCCGCGCGGGTGATCGTGGTACCGCTGTAGGTGCGCGGCCCTACCGCTTCCTGACCAGGATGGTTGAGCGGCCATGAGGCGTGTCTCTGATTGCCCGCCTCGTCATACGCGTAGCTCTCCGTCCAGCCTTCGGCGTTGACCGCGGTGACTCTGCCGACCACGTCAAGGCTGAAGGCTCGGACTCCGGTGAGCTGATCGTCCACCCCGATGACATGGCCGTCTGCCCGATAGCTGTAACCGCGGCGCTGGACACTGCGGCCTGCGCTCATGACCTGCTGGCTCGTGAGCCGTCCCACCAGGTCGTAGCTGTTCGTCAAGGCCAGGGTCTCGCCGATACCGCGGGTGACTTCTCTACCAACTGCGTCTCGTTCAAAGGTGAGCGTCCGGCCTGACGCAGTCAGTGTGTTTCGCCGCCCTGCGGCGTCGTAGGTCCACGTGCTGACGGCACCCGAAGGCGTCGTCCGGGAGACCCTGCGGCCGAGTTCGTCGTAAGCGTAGGAGGTGGTGCGACCGTCGACGGTCTCCGACCTCAGGCGGCCGAACCGGTCACGCAACATGCTGATGCGTGCGTCCGGACCGCTTGCCTCGGCGAGTTGGTCGAAGAGGTCGTACCCGTACGTGGTGACCGCTCCATCGGCGTCCTTGGCGACAATCCGGTCCAAGGTGTCTCGCTCGTAGCGAACCAGTTGTCCCAGCGCATCGATACGGGCGGTCAGCCGGCCTGCCGCATCGTGCTCATAGTCGAGCGTACGGCCATCGAAGTCTGTCTCCGAGGTGAGTCGACCCGCTGGATCGTAGGCGTAGTCCCAGCTCAAACCTTGCGGATTCAGCACCTGGGTGAGACGTAGCTCTGTGTCGTGGGTGAACTCGTACCGTGCCCCATCCGGCCCGGTCCGGGACGACATCAGATCGAAGTGCGTGTACTCGAATCGTGTCTGTGCTCCCAGAGCATCCGTGTGGCAGACGCAGTTTCCCTCACCGTCATACGTCCAGGACTGCTCGCTCCCATCCGCCTCGATCCGTCGGGCAGGTCTGCCTTCCGGCGTCCACTCCAGACGGGTCACTGTCCCCAGTGCGTCGATCAGGGCGACCGGTCGTCCGAAACCGTCGCGTTCGATGCGGCTGACCGCACCCAGCGGATCGACGATTTCGAGAGGGAGACCCGCTGGGTCGCAACGTATTCGGGTGAGGTGACCGAGCCCATCGGTCACCGAGGTCAATCGGCCGGTGTCGTCGTAGACGAACAGAGTCGAACCGGAATGGCCGGCGACCCGGATGCAGTTCCCACGTTCGTCGTACTCACGTCGGACCGTGGTTCGGTCCGGGCCGACCACTCTTACGGGCAGGCCGAGCTCTCCGTACTCCGCAAGCAACTCCCGGCCGTCCGGCCTGACCACCCGTACCGGGTTGCCCTCGTCGTCGTACGTGAACCGTGTGGTCAGCCCCAACGGGTCAGTGCGGGAGAGCAGTCTGTTGTAGCGGTCGCGCTCATACCGAGTGACCGCGCCCAGCGGGTCCGTCTCCGCGACAATTTGGTGGGCGGTGTTGACCTGGTATCGCCGGACCGCGCCGTTCCTGCTGGTCAGAGTCGTTGTGCGCAGCCCGGTTCCGGGGTCCGCGGTGCCATACGCCAGGCGCACGGCCATGTGCCCGGCCACACCGCCTTCCGCGACGCACCGGTCATCGTCGTCGTAGGCGTAGTCATAGCGGCTGCCGTTGGTGTCGGTCCATGACATCACCCGTCCCGACGCGTCGTACGCGAACCGCAGGGGCAGACCGGAGGAGTTGGTCACCTCGGTCAGCAGTCCGTCGGTGTACCCGTACCGCAGGATCTGCTGATCGGCGCCGCCGGCTGCGGCCGAGGCCAGGCTTAAGGAGCTGATCCGGCCTTGGTCGGTCGCAAGCTTCAGGTGATAGCCGCCGTGGTGCACGATCGAGGCGGGGGCCCCGTTCTCGTCGTACTCGAAGTCGATCCAGTTGCCGTTGCGGTCTTCTATCCGGGTGAGGAGAGCGAGTTCCCTTTCCGAAGTCGCAAGATGCGCATAACCCCGCGTCGTGAAGTGGTGGACCTGGCCGGTCCCGTGCTCGGTGACGGTGTAGTCGCCGCCCTGGTCGATTTCGAGGGCGCGCCGGGGCCCATGGCTTGGCAGCACCGGAACGCCGGGCGCGGGATGGGGGTAGGCCTGCAGGAGGCCGTCTTCGCAGACCAGCACGACACCCTGAGAGTCGATCTCCAGCCGTTGATCCGCTGTCGACGCCCATTGCGGCCCGAACCAGCGCCCTGCCTGATAGTCCGATGCCACTCGCCGTCCGAATACGAGAGGTAGCAACCCGGGTAGTGCGATGTCCGTCTGCGGCAGGAACATGACGCCGGTTGCTAGATCGATGGGGTCGGTGTGCCCGCTCTCCACGGCGTTCCGGGTGCGGGACGGCTTCGCCGGATCGTCCACGCTCTGCCGAGCCACTGAGTCCGTGCCCGTCTTCGCCCCGGCCCGGATGCCGCCCCGGACGACTCCCGCGCCCTTCGTGCCGATCAGCTCCGGGAGCAGGCGGCCGACGAACTCCCCCGGGTCGTTCTTCGCCGTCTCCCAGAGGTTCTTCAGCGCCCGGTCCGGGTTGGCCGCTGTCGAGACCAGACCGGCGAGGACCGTGCTGGTGCCCTTGTAGTACTCAGCGGGGTGGGTGAGGTTGTAGGGGTCGATCGGGTTGACGGCACGGACGAAGTTGAGGATTCCCGCCGTCCCTTTGATCACCCCGCTGCCCACGTGCTGGAGTTCGGTGATCTGCGCGATTCCGGTGTCGATCGCGTCAAGCTTCAGCCGCTCGACGCCCTTGGGTTCCGCCGGGGCGTGTGCGAGGGCCCCGGCGACCGCTGACTTGGCCATCTCCGCGGCGTCGTTGCGCTGTCTACGGGCCTCGGCGAGCATCTCCCTCGCCCGTTCTCGCTGGGACTCGCCCGGATCGACGAACGTGTCCGGCTTGGGAAGCAGATCGGGCCCGTTGCGTGCGACGTTGTACGCCTCCGCCTTCTTGTTGTACGTCTCGATCGCGGTGTTGGAGGTGTTGTTCCCCTCCTTGTGGAGTGCGATGGCCTCCCTCGCCTTGCCCTGCGCCCAGGTGACCACCTCGGCGTAGGAGCCCAGCGCTTTCGCCGCCGCACCGAACGCGTCCGCCGCCCGGAGCCAGTCCACCGGCAGTACCGAGAACTTCTCCCGGAAGGTGTCTGCCGCCTCACCCTTCCACTGCTGTGAGTCCAGTCGCTTCAGACCCTGCCCGACGCTGTCGAACGCGGTCTGGAAGTCCCGCAGGTTCTTCGCCGCACCGTTGATCCGTCCGGCGTTGCCGTGGATCAGCTCATTTGCCTCGTCGGTCTGGCCTAACTGGGCCTCGTCCACCTGCGCGCCGAGCGAGGATGCCTTGCGGTCGCCCCAGTCCTCGAACGAGTCCGCCGCGCCCTCGGCACCGACCTTGTCCAGCAGATCGGCGCCCGCGTCGGTGGCGGCGTCCACACCTTCCCCGACGATCTCCTTGCCCTTGTCGATCCCGTCCCGGACCTTGTCATACGCGGAACCGAGCCCATCGAGCGCCTTGCCCCAGTCATCAAGCCCCATCAGCCGCCGTCCCCCTCACGAGCCCGCTGAACAGCCTCCTCTGATGGGTCGTACGTCTCCTGCGCCTGCACGTCCAGGGCATCACGGAACCGCGGATCGACGACTCCCGAATCCGTCATCGAATCCATCAGGGCGTCGTTCACGTCATACGTCGTGTCCTGCCAGGTCTGCTTCACCTCGCCATGGGCCTTGGAGACGGACTCCGCGCTGTAGTCCGGGTTGTCCCAGGCCGCCTGGTTCCGGATCTCGTCCCAGCTCTTCTTCGTGACCTCGTCCTCGCTCAGGTGGGGGTTGCCGTTGAGGGAGTTGAGTCCGATCTTGAACGAGTCCTTGCGGTACTGCTCCTGTTCATAGCTGGCCCCCGCCGAAAGCCCAAGCTCTCTCGCGAAGCCGTTGCCCCGCTGCATCAGGCCGCGTACACCCCACTCCCACCGCCGGCAGAAGGTCTTGAACTCCTCGCTGAGCCCCCGGTGCCCCAGATCCAGCCCCGACAGGGCAAGATCCGCGAACCCGCGGTGGGCGGTCGCGTCTCCGACCAGGCCGAGGTCCTTCAGTTCACCGTAGGCCTTGTCTATCCCGCTTGCGATCAGCTCCATCGCCCCCGGCGGCACCGCCAGGTCCGGATCGGTGCCGCTCACAGGGTCCCTCCCGCATCCACTGCCACCGCGTCCGGCACTATCCCCACGACAGGGGGGAAGAGCACTCCCCCATCACTGCCCGCGTCCAACGCCACCCCAGCCGGCCCTTCGAGGGTCGGCACCAGCACGTCGAGTAGCCGTGCGCCGAGCACGGTCTGATACGTCCATTCCCGTTCGGCTTCGCCCCGCGCCAGCGCAAAACGGGCCAAGGACTCCTCGTCGGAGAAGGCACATATCCAGCGAACACCACCCTGGTCCGCCGTCCAGAGGCTGCCGTACGGATCGAACGGAACTAGCACCGCCGTGCGCCTGAACTCCCCCAACAAGACGGCGAACTCACGTCTTGCCGAGGTCACTTGTGCTGATGACATTTCGCCCCCGCTGTCTGTCATGGACAGCATCGTTCCATAGGGAATCGCTCAGAGCGGGAAATAGCGCCACGGGGAGCGAGAGGCTTCCCAGGGGTCGCGAACCGACTCGGCGCTTGACCCGAAACCGGGCAGGGGCCCCTTCAGTGGCTGGCCCCGCGCTCCGGGAGAAGTTCTTCACCCGACGGTTGAGCGGACCAGTCGGACGTCTGGAGCGACCCACACCCACCCAGCCTCGTACTCCCACATTCACCACGTCAGCAACTCCAGCCACCCTCCCCCCAAGCCCGCCGTCTACCCCCGGTGTCCGAGGCCGCAACCACCGCATTTTCCGCTCAAGGCGGCCTAAACTCTCGGCAGTCGGCGAAGCACATGGATCATGGGGGCGGACGGCATGAGCACCACGGCACAGACGAGAACAGCGGCCTCCAAGGAACCCACCCCCGATGTCCCCGCCCCAGGCCAACTCGTCACCGTACGCAATCGCCCCTGGGTGGTCACCGAGGTGAGACCTTCCTCCTTCGCCTCGGACGACCCTTCCCACCTGGCCGAAGCCACCCATCTCGTCGAGCTGACCTCCATGGAGGACGACGCGGCTGACGAGGAGCTGCGCGTGGTCTGGGAGCTGGAGCAGGCGACGGAGGTGTTCGACGGTCACGCGCTCCCCTCGCCGCAGAACGGTTTCGACGAGCCCGACCGGCTGGACGCCTTCCTGGACGCGGTGCGCTGGGGCGCCATCGCGTCGGCCGACAAGACCGCCCTCCAGGCGCCCTTCCGCTCCGGCGTCGAGATCCAGGAGTACCAACTGGACCCGGTGGTCCGTGCACTGTCCATGCCCCGCACCAATCTGCTGATCGCCGACGATGTCGGCCTCGGCAAGACCGTCGAAGCGGGTCTGGTCATGCAGGAGCTGATGCTGCGCCACCGGGCCCGGACCATGCTCATCGTCTGTCCGGCGGGGCTCACCCTCCAGTGGCATGACGAGATGCGGGACAAGTTCGGCTTGGACTTCCGTATCGTCGACGCCGAACTCCTGAGGAAGCTACGCCGGTCCGCGGGCCTGTACGCCAACCCGTGGAGGCACTATCCCCGCCTGATCGTGTCGGTCGACTGGCTGAAGCGGGAACGCTCGCTGCGGATGCTGCGCGAGCTGCTGCCCGTCGTCCCCGAGTACCCCCGCGCCTTCGATCTCCTCGTCGTGGACGAGGTCCACACCTGCGCTCCCTCGGGGATCGGGAAGTACGCCGTCGACTCGCAGCGCACCACGGCCGTGAAGCTGCTCGCCCCGCACTGCGAGCACCGGCTCTTCCTCTCCGCCACCCCGCACAACGGCTATCTGAACTCCTTCACCGCCCTGCTGGAGATGCTTGACGACCACCGGTTCGCCCGAGGGGTCAAGCCGTCCGAGGAGCAGCTGCGCCGGGTGATGGTGCGCCGGATGAAATCCGAGCTGCCGAGTGACTGGAACGGCAAGCCTCGCTTCCCGCAACGGGTACCGCACTCCCTGGAGGTCTCCTACGCGGACGGGGCGCGGGACGCCTACGCCAAGCTCGCCGAGTACGCCCGGTCCCGCCGCACGGGGCAGGACGGGAACGGCAAGGCGGGCGGGGCCGCCTCCGACTTTGTGACGACCCTGCTGAAGAAGCGGTTCCTCTCCTCGCCGATGGCGTTCGACCGCACCATCCGCACCCATCTGAAGACGATGTCCGCCCAACCCGCCGACAACATGCCCACGCCGAGCATCCGCGTACTGCGGCCCCTCATCGACGGCGTCGAGGAGGCCGAGGAGGGGAACGAGGAGACGCGCACTCAGGCGGCGGACAGCGCGTTCACCGCCGCCCGGCACGCCATGCGCCCGCTCTCCGACGGCGAACGGACGCTGCTCACCGACCTCAGCGGTTGGGCGCAGGGAGCAGCGAAGCGCCCGGATGCCAAGTTCGCTCGCTTCCGTGACTGGCTGGAGGACATCGTCTGCCCCGGCGGCCCCGGGGCGGCTTGGACCGATGAGCGCGTCATCGTCTTCACCGAGTACCGCGACACCCAGAAGTGGCTGTACGGGCAGCTCATCGCGGCCAAGTACCCCCCGGACCGGATCGCCCAGCTGTTCGGCGGCCAGGACAAGGACGAGCGCGAGGGCATCAAGTCCGTCTTCCAGGAACACCCCGATCACTCTCCGGTACGCATCCTCCTGGGCACCGATGCCGCCAGCGAGGGCATCAACCTCCAGTCGTACTGCCACCGGGTACTGCACTGGGAGATCCCCTGGAACCCGAACCGACTGGAGCAGCGCAACGGCCGCGTGGACCGGCACGGCCAGCGCGCCGACCAGATTGATGTGTACCACTTCGTCCCCGAGGGCTGGCAGGGCTTCACCCCTGCCGACGACAGCCGTACCGACTCGGGTTACGAGGACGGCGCGCTGGAGGACGAGCTGCACTTCCTGGCCGTCGCCGCCCGCAAGACCGAACGCATCCGTGAGGACCTCGGCAGCGCGGGCGAGGTGATCGCCGCCCAGGTGGAGCAGAAGATGCTGGGCCGCCGCTCCGACTGGACGACCGCCGACGCGGAGATCACCCGGCGCTCCGGCAAGGCCGTACTGAAGGTGGAACGCGACCTGAACCGCGATCTGGAGCGGCTGTCGGCGACCCTGGTGGGCAGCAGGCAGGAACTGCATCTGAACGCGGACAACGTCAAGCGGGTGGTGCGCACCGCGCTACGGCTGGCACATCGCAAGGACCTGACCAAAGTGCCGGACCCCGATCCGGCGAAGGGCGCCCGCTGCTTCCGCCTCCCGGAGCTGCCCGGCAGCTGGGCGAGAGCACGCTCCGACGGTCTGCGCCACCCACTGACCAAGGTCGAACGCCCGATCGTGTTCGACGAGACGGAGGCCAGGGGCCGCACGGATGTGGTGCTGCTACACCTCGGCCACCGCCTGGTCCAGATGTGCCTGCTCCTGCTGCGCGCCGAGCTGTGGTCGGGCGGAGCGAAGCCCGAGCCCGGGGAGGTGAAGGCGCGGGCGAAGCTCTCCCGGGTGACGGCGCGGGTGGTCCCGGACGGCCTGCTGCGCTCTCCGGCCCTCATCGCGCACGGCCGGGTGATCGTCTCCGGTCGGGGCGGTAAACGCCTCCATGAGGAGATCATCACCGCGGGCGGCTCGATCGAGGCCGGTAAACTCACCTCCGCCCGTCAGGACGAGGTCGAGGCGTGGCTCGCGGCGGCGACCGACGAGCTGCCCGTCGACTCCGTCCGCGATGAGCTGACCAATCTCTGGCCCCAGCTGGAGAGCCGCCTCACCAGGGCGCTGAACACCCGCGCGAACCAGCGTTTCCGATCCCTCGAAGCCCTTCTCGCCAAGCGCTGCGAGGAGGAGGTCGAGGGGGTGCGTACCGTCCTGGAGGAGCTGGGGCGATCGATCAGGGCGCGCTTGGACGACACTGGTCACTGGGCACAGGAGTCACTGTTCGAGGTGGATGACGAGCGTCGCCAGCTGAACGCGGACCGCGACGGGCTCAAGGAGCGTCTGGAACGGCTGCCGGAGCTGATCCGGACGGAGACGGACGCGCTACGGAACCGCTGGGCCGATCCGGCACCGCGCTGGTTCCCGGTCTCCGTCACCTTCCTCGTCCCCCGCGCCCTGTCACCCGCCGTACCCGCCGCCCGCCAGGAGATCCGCTGATGCCGCCCGCCGCTCGCAAGACGTTCCCGGCCAGGAGCAATGTCCCGACACCGGCCGACCAGCACACGGACTGGCTGCGGCTGCTGCGCCCGGACGGCCCCTTCCTCTCCCTGCCGGTGCTGCTCAACACCTTCTCCGAGGGTCTGGACACCATCCCGGCCGAGCGGTGGACCAGGCTGCGCCAGGCGTGGACCGAAGTCCAGCAGGACCCGGCCCTGCTGCGGCCCGCCTGGGAGGGGCTCGTCCTGACCGAGCTGCTCGGCTGGCGCTCCCCCGGTCTGCGCGAGGGCGCCGCCATCCCCGAGTCGCTGCACGCGGGCGCAAACACGCCCGATGCCGCACTCGTCGGCCCCAGCTCCTCCGGCCTCGTCCCACGCGTCCTGTTCTTCCGTACGGACGGCTGGGACGACTCCCTCACCGCCCCGCGCGGCGAGACGCCCGGTCTGGTGGACCGGGCCGCCGAACTCTGCCGGGCACGCGACGTCCCGCTCGCCCTGCTGACCAGCGGACGCCGATGGGCGCTCGTCCACGCCCGCCCGAAGGAGGCGACGACGGTCGCCGTCTTCGACGCCGACCTGTGGGGCGAGGAGCCGCTCCTCGCCCGTGCCTTCGCGACGCTGCTCACCGCGGGCCGCGCCGCCCGCCCACCGGTCGACGCGGCGGGAAAGCCGTCGGAGTCCACGGCCGCTCTGTTCGCCCGTACCGCCGATTCCCAGTCCGAGGTCACCGACACCCTGGGCCGCCAGGTCCGTGAGGCGGTCTCCCTGCTGGTCGCCGAGGTCTCCCGGCTCGACCGCGAGGCAGACGGCGAACTGCTGGCAGGTGTACCCGCAAAGCAGGTCTACGAGGGCGCGCTCACCGTCATGATGCGTCTCGTCTTCCTGCTGTACGCGGAGGAACAGCGCCTGTTGCCTTCCGGGGAGGCCCTGTACGACGAGTCGTACGCGGTCGGCCCGGTGCACGAGAGGCTTGCGGCGGCCCGCGCGAAGCAGGGCGACGAGTTGCCGGACCGGGTGACGGCGAGCTGGCCGCGCCTGCTCGCGACCTTCGCCGCGATCCACGGCGGCTCCACCCATGACCTGCTGTGGATTCCCGCCTACGGCGGCTCCCTGTTCGATCCGACCCGCTTCACCTGGCTGGTCTCCGCCAAGGTCACCGACCGGGTCGTCTACGAGATCCTGCACGCGCTTCTCACCCTGCGCGGCCGGAAGGGGATCAGGGGCGAGGAACGCCTCTCCTACAAGGGCCTGGACGTCGAGCAGATCGGCCATGTCTACGAAGGTCTGCTGGAGTACGGCTGCCGCTGGGCGGACGAGCCCTACGCGACCCTCTCCCTGGGCCGCGACCGTAAGTACGAGGCCGCGCTCCCCTTGGCCAGGCTGGAGGAGTGGTCAGCCGAGGGCACCCTGCCGGACCGGGTCGCGGACGAGACCGGCGCCAAACCGGCCGCCGTCACGGCCGCGCTCGCCAAATCGGGCAAGGTGACCGCCGAACTGGACGCGGCCTGCGGCAACGACGCTGCCCTCGCCGAACGCGCCGCCGCCTTCAGCGGTCTGTACGGACTCGATCTACGCGGCGAGCCCAAGGTGTGGCCGGCGGGCTCGGTGGTCGTGGTCCGCTCCGGCAACCGCCGTGACACCGGCACCCACTACACCCCGAAGGCCCTCGCCGAAGAGGTCGTCGAGCACACCCTCGCACCGCTCTGCTACTCCCCGGGCCCCGCCGAGGGCGCCGAGCCGGGCGTCTGGCAGGCCAAGTCCGCCGACGCACTGCTGAAGCTACGGGTCCTCGACCCGGCGATGGGCTCGGGCGCGTTCCTCGTCTCCGCCTGCCGCTACCTCTCCCAACGGGTCGTCGACGCCTGGCTCAGGGACGGACTGCCACCGGAGATCGCCCAGGACGTGGACCGGGACGACCGTGAGCAGCTGTTCCAGGTGGCCCGCCGACTGGTCGCCGGACGCTGTCTCTACGGGGTCGACCGCGACCCGATGGCAGTGGAGCTGGCGAAGCTCTCGCTCTGGCTCGTCACCCTCGCCAAGGACAAGCCGTTCTCCTTCCTGGACCACGCACTGCGCTCGGGGGACTCCCTGGTCGGCGTGACGGACGTGGAGCAGATCAAGTCCTTCCATCTGGAGTCGAAGAACCGGCAGCTCAGCGACAAGGTGTCACGCGCCCTGGACAGCACGGAGACCCTGCTCTCCCAGGCGGCACAACTCCGCCGCGACATCGAGGCATCGGCCGCCGACGACATCCGCTCGATACGCGACAAGGCCGTGAAGCTCGCGGAAGCCGAGTCACTGTCCAGGCGGCTGCGCCTGGCGGCCGACGCGGTGGTGGGCGCGGCACTGGCGGCGGAGGGCATCTCCGATGAGGAGGCGTCCGAACTGACGGGCGAGACGGCGGTGGGCGGCGCCCGGGGCCGGGCACGCTTCGCGGGCGTCAAGGAGGACGCGAAGGAACGGGCCTACCGCAACCGGCTGGAGTCGGTGGCCGGACTGGTGGTCAAGGCCCTGGAGGACGACGAGGAGGCCGACGCCAAGGCCCGGGCGATCGTGGACGGATGGCTGAAGGGAACCAGGGCGGAGACGGTACGACCGTTGCACTGGCCGCTGGAGTTTCCGGAGATCATGGGGGTGGGGGGCTCGACCGGGTTTGATGCGGTGGTGGGGAACCCGCCGTTCATTCCTGGCAAGAGAATTTCCAGCACCCTGGCGCACAGCTACAGAGAATACCTGGTAAACCGCATCGGCAATGGAGTTCGCGGAAATGCTGACCTCTGCGCCTACTTCCTTCTCCGATACCTCGCACTAGCACCAACGGGACGATCCGGGGTCATCGCAACCAATTCAATCGCCCAAAACGAATCTCGCGAAGTAGGCATTGATCAAGCAAAGGCGTCAGGCTGGAATGTCTACCGAGCGATCAAGTCTCAGCCATGGCCAGGTACGGCTGCTCTCGAAGTATCCCTCCTGTGGCTCGGCGGACAGAGGAACGGCAAAGAGATCCCCATCTTGGATGGCTGCGCAGTTCTTGGAATCACATCGGGACTCGATGCAGAATCACGCGCATCCGGAAAGCCGTATCCGCTAGCAGTAAACGAAGACAGGTGCTTCCAGGGTGTCACCTTGAGGGGGATGGGGTTCACTCTTCAACCACAACAAGCACAGGATCTAATCAAGAATGACATCCGCAACAAAGATGTGCTCTTCCCTTACATAGGGGGAGAGGATTTGAATTCTCGACCGGATTTCTCGGCCAGCCGTTGGGCTATCAATTTTCATGACTGGACAGAAGAAAGATCCCGGTCCTACGGTGACGCTTGGAATATCGTCGAATCCAAAGTAAAGGATGATCGTGAAAAAGTAGCACCAGGATCGCAGACAAAATTCTGGCATTTTTGGCGCCCACGCCCAGAAATGCGAAAAGCCATTTCCGGACTCTCGAAAGTGATCGTCGTAGTACGTCACACCAAGACGATGACTCCAGCGTTGCTACCCACTGATCAGATCTTTTCCGACGCCCTGTGCGTAGTCGCATCAGATTCCCACGCTCAACTGGCCTTGCTATCAAGCAGCATTCACGTCGGGTGGGCTATCCGATGGGGATCAAGCCTGAAAGGCGACCCTCGATACACCCCTTCAGACGTTTTTGAGACATTCCCCCATCCCGAATTGACAAACCGACTTACCGCTGCTGGGAACTCACTGGAGAATTCACAACGCACCGCCACCGGCACTCGCACTCTCGGCCTGACAAAGATCTACAATTCTGTGCATGACGAATCTGATCATTCTCCCGACATCGAGCTAGTACGCAAGGCGCATATCGAAGTCGACCAAGCCGTTGCTGAGGCATACGGTTGGGAAGATATCGACCTGAAGCACGGCTTCTACACGACCCGACAGGGTCCACGATTTACTATTGCTCCTGAGGTTCAGGTCGAGATTCTGGACCGCCTTCTAGAAATGAACCACACCCGACACGACGCCGAGGTGAGGCGCGGGATGCACACCCCCGAAGCGAAGCGGCGGAGAGCCGCTAAACGCAAGGCCGAGGCGGATGCTCGCGCTACTACGCGCAGCGCAAATTCAACTTCAGTCGCCGGGGATAGCTCAACCGCTGGCGAGGACTTCGAGGACGGGCTGTTTCCCAAGCCGGACGCCCTTTTCTGAGCCTGCCCAGCAACGTGCCCCCGCACTCGGTCGCGCCGGGTGCGGGGGTTCAGCTGAAGAGTCAGCGCTGCGAGGCGTACGTCACGAAGTCTGCCCATGCGCTGGACGCGACAGCGAGACGAGGACCTGCGATGTTCTTGGAGTCCCGGATGTGCACCGCTCCGACAGCAGTCGCGACCTCGACGCAGTCGTTGCCGTTGCTGCTGTCGCTGTAGCTGCTCTTGAACCAGATGAGCGCGTCAGGTTCCCTGGCAGAGGTCTTGCGGATCATGTGTCTCCCAGCACTTGCTCGATGAAGGCCAGCGACTCCCCTGGCGTGAGAGCCTGAGCCCGGATGATGCCATAGCGCAGCTCAAGGACCCGGAGTTGCTTGGGATCGGAGACGGGGCGACCTCCGTACTCGTCATCGGTGCGACCCACCGCTGAGCCGTCGCCGAACTTCAGCACCTGGATTTTTCCACCCGTTCCGGGGTGCTCCCAGCGTGTAGTCGGCATCACCTGGATTTCGACGTTGCGCATCTTCCCCACCTCCAACAGACGTTCGAGCTGCTGGCGTAGCAGCATTGTCCCCCCGATGGGTCGGCACAGCGTCACCTCTTCCAGGACAAAACTCAGCTCCGGGGCGGGCGATCGGTCGAAAATCGACTGCCGAGCCACGCGAGCGCCGACCATCCGATCCAACTCGTCAGCTGAGTACGCGGGGCGACGCGTCCCGAGTAGCGCCCTGGCGAACTCCTCGGTCTGCAATAACCCGTGCAGGTTGTGGTT
This sequence comes from Streptomyces sp. NPDC005963, assembly GCF_040638655.1. Lineage (NCBI taxonomy): Bacteria > Bacillati > Actinomycetota > Actinomycetes > Kitasatosporales > Streptomycetaceae > Streptomyces > Streptomyces sp. NPDC005963. Next base: position 60,943 of record NZ_JBEXVD010000022.1, read on the forward strand.
GTTGTACGCCAGCAACTCGACCGCGCGAGCCTCCAACCTCGCCAAATCCCTCACCCGCTTCGGGTACCGCACCTCCGCCACGTCACGCTTCATCGCGGCGATCAACCCACCCGCGCTCAGGACCGCGTCCGCCCTGTCCAGATACTCGGCGCGGGGAATCCGCTTCCCGGCTTCCACCTTGTAGACGAGGTCCTCGCCGTAGCCGATCGCAACGCCGAAGTCGGCGGCCCGCATCCCGGCAGCCTCGCGGCGCAGCCTCAACTGCCGCCCCACCGTGGCGACGACGGCCGCGCCCGACTCGTCGTCGGGGTCCACCTCCCAACCCGGTTCGTCCGCCTCGTCCCTGGGCTGTTCCGTACCGTCCGTGTCCACCCGCACCCCTGCCACCTCCGACATACCGCTGTCACTGGACGCCCCCTGCCCAGAGGAACGTCTCGACAGCGTGGACAGCGCTGGACAAGCTCCGGACAGTAACCGTACGCAATCGTTTCGTCACTGGTCAGCGTAGGCAGAGGCGGCGACGCTGAGTGATGTGAACCAGCGAACTGCCCAACTGGGCTCCCCCGCCGCCCGCTTCACCGTGGTGCTCTCCCCCACCCCTCGCGGTGCCCGCCTCGCCCGCCGACTCGTCGCCGAGCGGCTGCGCTCCTGGGACCTGTCGGGGCAGGTGGCCGAAAAAGCGGCGCACATCGTCGCCGAGCTCGCCGCAAACGCCGTCACCCATGGCCGGGTGGCCGGTCGTGACTTCCTCCTCGGCCTGCACACCACAGGCGGCGACCGCCCCACCCTCCGTATCGAGGTCACCGACACCCATACGGGCCGGATTCCCGGTACGAGCCCGCTGGCCCCGGAGCCCGAGAGCGAGTCGGGGCGCGGGCTATTGCTCGTCGAGGCGTTCGCGGACCGGTGGGGCGTAAAGCTGGGCCCGGTGCCGCGCAAAACAGTGTGGGCGGAGCTCAATCTCGGACCGGATCAGTGCCCCTCACCGGAGCACGGGCGACCGGGTTCCGGTGACACGAGTGCTCTCTTTCAAGGAACAGAAGAGAAGAAAGAACCACACCCAACCCCACCCCCCTTCTCGCCGTTCGGGGAGTCTCACTCACATGAGTGAACCTCAGCAACAGGGCTGGTAATGGCGAGGGTTGAGTGATCTAGGCTCGCCACAACAACCGCAGACATACGACGGCCCCCGCCGGGACGGCAATCCCAATGCGAGGGCCTGACCACCAAGGAAGTCGACACCTTCCCGATGGATACGCAGAACCTTAGCGTGCCCTCGCCCACCCCGTCCGGGGATGCCGAGACACAGCACGACACGATTGATCACCCTGATCGCGAGCACCAGCCGTACGGTGTGACGCACGACAACACCCGTCACATCAGCCGCTTCACCATCATCGGCAACCACCTCGCCCAGCACTCCGAGTTATCCCTGCTGGCGATCGGACTGGGCGTACACATCCAGTCCCTGCCGACCGGGGCCCGGGTGGACATCAAATCGCTCACCGCCCGCTTCCCCGAAGGCGCGGCCCGGATCTCCGCAGCACTGCGCGAACTGGAAGCGGTCGGCTATCTGCGACGCGTACGGGAGCGGGTACCGGGCGGGCGGATCATCACCCGGACGGTGTCCTGCAACCAGCCCGCAGCCCGCCACCGACCGGGCACCGCCGTCAAACGAGCCTCGCCGGGCCGCACTCGCCCAGCCCCACCCCGTACCCACGGCTCTCACACCACACCCGCCAACCGGGCACCTTCCGAGCGCCCCCCAGCAGCCCGCCCACCGCGCCGCGAGCCCGTACCCCTGTCCGTACCGCAGCCCGGGTTCACCACCGGGGAGCTACTCAGGACAGCAACGGACCTCCTCGCACGCCTGCACCACACCGACCCGCGCCTACTCCTCTCCGCACGGGACACCGAGCAACTGGTCCCAGGGGTAGCGGCCTGGCTGGAACACGAGGCAAGCCCCGAAGCCGTACACCACGCACTGACCACCGGCCTACCCGCCGAGGGTCTGCGCCGACCAGCCGGACTACTGGCCCACCGCCTCACGGCAGGCCTTCCACCAGCGCCGCCCTTCCGACCACCCGGCGAAGGGCCACCCGAGCGGCACCCTCTCCAGAACTGCGATCACTGCGACCGGGCGTTCCGCGCCCCGGCCCCAGGGCGCTGCCGTGGCTGCGCCCCCACCCATACACCCGACCCACAACCGTAGGAAGCACATGGTCAGCTCACCCCACGAGGCGATGCACCGCATTGCGGGACACACCGGAAACCATCGCAGACCCCATCGTCGAGCTCACCGCACAAGGCCTGGGCAAGCGCCCGGCCGCACAACAGTGGAGGAACCTGGTGGCTGTGGACCTTTCTTTCTACAAGTCGCCTCTCTCTGAGGAAATCCGGGACGAAGGCCGGGCAGAAGGCCGGGCAGAAGACATCCTGCTCGTGCTGAAGTTGCGGCAGATCGAGCTGCCCGACGCGGCCCGCACCCGCATCACCGAGTGCGCCGACCCCGAAGTCCTGCGCCAGTGGCTCGCCCGCGCCGTCCTCGCCAGCTCAGCCGAAGAGATCTTCACCGAGGCGTAACCGTCCCGGGTGGGCCGGTCACTCCCCGTGGCCGTCCCACCCGGAGTTGATGTGCTCCGCCATCTCAGCGCGTCGTCCGGGCCCCATGGGCCGCTCCCAGCCGACCGCTGCCGTACTACCTCAGGTCATCCCTGCCCGAACGAAAAATGACTGACGCGCCGTAGTCGCACCCCTGACCCGCTCGGCTCCGTGTCACCCGTGACCGCGACCTCCAGCCGGTCGCGGAAGGCGGCCGTCGCCCGGTCGAGGTGGTCGGCATGAAGATCCACCCGAACCCTGCGCTGACGGGATTCGTCGTGGTCGAAAGAGCCATAGACCGTGGCCTCCGGCGGTTCCACATCCCGGCGCAGTCTGATCACCATCCCGCGCAACACGACACCGGACTCCTGCCCGAGCCGGGCCCGCAGGTCCTTCGCCCCCGCTTCCAGGGCTTCCACCTGTTCGGAGGCGATGCTCACCGGCGGCGAGGGCTGCTCGACCGGCATCTCCGGCGACCACGCGTAAGACAGGGAGAATCCCCTGCGTTCCTCGCCCGCGATCCTCACCAGGGCCTCGCAGAGATTGGCGGACAGACCCGCGCCGGTATAGCGCTCAAAACCGTTGAGTGAACCCCCCGACACCGCCTCCGCGGCGGCGTCCCGTGCACAGGCCACACCCGCGTACAGCATCCGGGAGACACGGCGCTGGAACGGCTCGGACGGGCCGCGTCGCAGCAGGGTGAGCTGTTCGGGAAAGTCGAGCATGCCCGGAGCGGGCGTCTGCTCGCCCGGATCGTCCAGACCGGGCAACGGCGTATGTGCGGTGATCACATAGCTGCCGACCCTCGACTGATCGAGCCGCACCGCCGCCACATGATCCTTCACCGCCTGGGGCTTCTGCGCGGGCTGCACCGCGCGTGGGGTCAGCGCCGAGGCCGCGGCGGCGGTGTGCAGCTCCTTGAGGCCGGTCAACGCGGACACCAGGTCCAACAGCGGGGCGGTACCGGAAGGGCCCGGTGGGAAGAGGCGTAGAAACTGCCAGTCCACCGGCGGTAGCCGCATCTCGCGCAGGATGTCACCGGGCCTGCGGGCCTCGACGACAGCGAGGGTCTCCAGGATGTCGCTGACCCGGCCCGCGTAGTCGCGGAAGTGCCTGCGCAGCGGCACCAGCACCTCATACGGCCGGCTTGCCTGTTCCGTGTCGGCCAGTTCCCACAGCTCACCACCGGTGTACCCACGCGCCGGTGACCAGCCCCGTCCGCGCAGATAGCGCTGCACGGCATCGGGAGCCAGGCCCGAGGCCTCGGCAAACTCCGCGTCCGTGATCACGGTCATGACGCCACCAGCATGTCCCGGTAGTCCTCATCGAAGAGACGGTGCAGGGAACCGACGGTTAGCAGATTGGCACGGGGAACGAGCACCGTGCGGGTACTCGTGGCGGGTCGGTCCATCAGAGGGTCCAGATCGTGCAGACAGACCCAGTAGGCCGCGTGCTTCAACAACAGCCGGTCATGGGTGGCGTCGGTCCAGGTCGACGCGTCAGACGGGGCGAGTACGAGAAAGAGGAAACGAGGGACCTGATACTCCCGCCCGGCCAGCCAGTTGTAGTTCTTGACCTTGAGCGGATAGTGAATGTCACCGTCGTCACCCGAAGGGGGTGATGTGCATTTGACTTGCGCCTCAATGGCCGGATATCGGCGTGTTCCCGATCTGCCGGGATGCCCCAGCTGCCAGTCCACACCGACTCGGTCACGTTCGCGACGGGCCGCGTCCAGGTTGGCGGCGGCGGCGAGCATACGAACGAACTGCTCGCCGAAATCGCCCCGATGGCCGTTGTCTCCGAGGTGAACGCCGTTCCCGATCGGGCCCGCCGACGTCATCGGCACTGGTGAATGCGGGACAGCGGGACCGGCTGGATCGCCGATGTGCTGGTGCGGGATGCCCCCGGTTCTGCTGTCCGTCATACGCCCCGCATCACCTTTGCCAGTCCCACGCGGGCGAGGGGACAACAGTCCTGCCCCTCGCTCGCGTTCGCCGCATGAGTGTTCCGATACCCGTCGCAGCGCGCAGAGTAACGAGACCGGCAACGGCGAGAAACCCAAGTGATCACTTTCCGGACGGAAGCACCTGCCGATTGTCAGCGCCCCCGCCTACGCTAACGACGTGACCCAGCAGCCTCTCTCCTCCAGCGGCCCGGCCGTGGGCCCCGCCGACCCGGTCCTCACCGCACCCACGCCCCAGGGCCTGCGCGACCGGCTCGCCGAGTTGGTCGTCCGCGACCTCCTGGGCCCCACGGGAGACGAACCGGAGGAGCTACCGGGCAACCCGCTGGACCACTACATCATCGGGCGGCTGGCCCCAGGCGGCATGAAGGACGAAGACGGTTCGGGACTGCGTACCGTCGGCAAGGAGGTCCCGCCCGAGACGATGGAGGAGACCGGCGTCCCGACCGAGACGGAGACCGAGTCCGGTGATCCCGAGCCCTCCGCTCCGAACGTACCGAGCCTGCACCCGTCCGCCCTCGGACTCACCGTCCGGGTCGACGCCGACACCGACGAACTGACCGTGGACTGCGCCTGGGCGCGGTATGAGCTGGGTGACTCAGAGATCGAGGGCAACCCCAAGCGCGTCTACCACCGGGTGCCCTGCTCCGGCACCGTCACCGTGAAGCTCTCGGACGGGCGCATCGCCGCCCAGCCGGTACACGCCCGCGACTTCCCGCACATTGTCGTCCGCGGCCGGGCCCGCCGCCACGAAGGGTCCTGGCTGGTCTCCCTGTTCCTCGTCAACGGCCAGGAGAACAAGCCGGGTTCCGGGCACTGGATGTTCCAGGCCTCACTCACGGCGACCGGAGCGCCCGGCACCGCCCCCTTCCTGCCGCGCCGATCCACCACGGCCGCCGGGGGCGACCCCACCGAACGGGCCGAGCGGCGCTCCCTCGCCATGACCTACCGCTTCTTCCCCGAATTCGCGGTCGGCCACGGCACGGGCGTCCACGCCGAGACGGACCCGACCGACGCCCGGCGGGCCGTCCGAGTGTCCACCGCCACCGCCCCCAGCTACGAGATCCCGCAGACGGACGTCCCCGACCCACAGCGCAACGAACTCGACGCGGACCTCCCCGAGCTCCTCGACCTGGTCACCGACATGCAGGCCCTGAGTACCCTCGGCTCCGGCCCGCTCCGCCAAGCGCTGCTCCCCCTGGTCGACGGCTACCGCGCCTGGATCGAACGGCTGACGGCGTCGGTCGACGATCCCGCCGAATGCCTCGACGAGTACCGCGCCGAAGCCCTGGAGAACCTCCGCCGCGCCCGGCTGGCCGCCGGCCGCATCCAAGCGGGCATCGACCTCCTACGGGACGACGAAGCAGCCCTGGAAGCATTCCGCTTCGCCAACCGCGCCATGTGGCACCAGCGGGTCCACACCCTCGCCGCGTCCGACAGACGACGAAACCTGGACCTCTCACTCGCCGACGCCGTAACGCAGGCCGACCAACCACGCAATCGCAGCTGGCGCCCCTTCCAGTTGGCATTCCTCCTGCTCAACCTGCCCTCACTCGCCGACCCCAGCCACCATGAGCGGGCGGACGACAAGACCGCGCTCGCCGACCTGCTGTGGTTCCCGACCGGTGGCGGCAAAACCGAGGCGTACCTCGGCCTGACCGCGTTCACCCTCGCCATACGGCGGCGCAAACCCGACCTCGGCGGGCTCGACGCGGAGCACGGCGTCGCCGTGATCATGCGCTACACCCTGCGGCTGCTCACGATCCAGCAGTTCCAGCGAGCCGCCGCGCTGATCTGCGCCTGCGAGGTGATCCGGCGGGAGAACCCCACTGTCTGGGGGGAGAACCCGTTCCGGATCGGCCTCTGGGTCGGCGGCAAGGTCACCCCCAACACCACCGAACAGGCCATCGACTGGGTCAAGGACCGCAAGAAGGACAGGGGTCGCGGAAGCTTCGGCCGTACCGGCTCCCCGCACCAGCTCACCAGCTGCCCCTGGTGCGGAAGCAAGATGGAAGCCGGCCGGGACATCAGCGTCGACCGGACACTGCGCCGCACGCTCATCGTCTGCCCCGACGTCTACGAATGCCCCTTCGGAACCAGCGCCTTCGGTCTCCCCGCCGATGAACAGGGACTGCCGGTCCTCGTGGTCGACGAGGAGATCTACCGCCTGCCTCCCAGCCTGGTCATCGCCACCGTCGACAAATTCGCCCAACTGCCCTGGAAGGGCGACACTCAAGCACTGTTCGGCCAGGTCTCCCGGCGCTGTACCCGACACGGATTTGTGACTCCGTCCGCCGTGGACGCCGAGTGGGAGTCCGCGACCCATCCCGCCGCGGGAGACCATCCAGCGGCGACGACGGTCAACGTCACCCGTGTCCGCCCCCCGGACCTGATCGTCCAGGACGAGCTCCATCTGATCTCCGGTCCCCTGGGCTCCCTCACCGGTCTGTACGAGACCGCCGTGGACCGGCTCTCCACCTGGGAGCCCGAACCTGGCCACAGCGTGCGGCCCAAGGTCATCGCGTCCACCGCCACCGTCCGCCGCGCCGACCGGCAGATCCTCGACCTCTTCGCCCGTAGGACGGCGGTCTTCCCCCCCTCCGGGCTCAACGCCGACGACACCTTCTTCGCCCGACGCAGGCCAACGGACAAACCCACCGACCAATCTCCCAAGCCGACCCCGGGCCGCCGCTACGTGGGCATCTGCGCCCAGGGCGTACGGACGAAGTCCGTCGCCATCCGGGTGTTCGTCGCCCAGCTCGCCGCCGCCCAGCACCTCCACGAGACCTATGGATCGAGCGAGCTGACCGACCCGTATATGACCCTCGTCGGCTACTTCAACAGCCTGCGCGATCTGGGTGGGATGCGACGACTCGTCGAAGACGACGTCTCCACACGACTCGCCCGGGCCGACCGCAGAGGGCTCGCCACCCGACGCATCGGCGAGCCAGCCGAGCTGACCAGCCGCATGGCCTCGGACGCCATCCCCGACATCCTCGAAAAGCTCGACATCCCCTTCGAACGCCGTCGCCCCAAGGGCGCGCCCCGGCCCATCGACGTACTGCTCGCGACCAACATGATCGCCGTCGGTGTGGACGTGTCCCGGCTCGGTGTCATGGTCGTCAACAACCAGCCCAAGTCGACCGCCGAGTACATCCAGGCCACCAGTCGCGTAGGGCGCAGAGCCCCGGGCCTGGTCTTCACCATCCTCAACTGGGCCCGCCCCCGCGACCTCTCGCACTACGAGACCTTCGAGTCCTTCCACGCCACCGTCTACCAGCACGTGGAAGCCCTGTCCGTCACACCGTTCGCGGAGCGGGCGGTGGAACGAGGCCTGACGGGCGTCCTCGCCTCCCTCGTGCGGAACCTCAAGCCCGACTACAACGCCAACCGCAGCGCCCAGTGGGTGGACCGACGCGGCGAAGTGGTCAGCCACGCCCTCCGCTCCCTGGAACTACGCGCCCAGGACGTGACCGAGGACCGTCGAGTCGTCGACATGGTCCGCGCCCAACTCGCCGCGCGACTCGACTACTGGGAGCGCAGGCGCAAGGCCCCGGGGGCCGTCCTCGGCTACCGCGGGGCACGACGGCAGGGCGACCTGGCACCCCTTCTCCTGGAGCCCGACGAAGGCCGCTGGCAGCTCATGACCTGCCCCACCTCATTGCGCGAGGTCGAACCACCGATCCGACTGATCCTCACCGGCGACGCAGGCACGGACACCGCCGACGAACCCGCTTACGCACCCCGCCAACAGGCCGAACCGAGCGACCCGGACACCAGTGCAGATCCCTGGGAGACCACATGACCGCCGCAGCAACCGAACCGCTCCGGGTCGGCGAACTCCGCCCCAGCCAGCTTCTGCACACCTACGGCATCGGCGCCGTCACTGACCTGCCCAACCTGTCCACCATGGTCCTCGGACTCGACCACTGGGACCAGGCACGGGCCAGACCGCTGTCCGAGGACCGCCTCCTGGCCGCCGTCCGGCGACGACTCGGCAGCCAGGTCGCCGCCCTGCGTACCCCGCCCCATCTGCCGGAGGACTTCGCCGACCCTCACGGCGACTGGACGAGAACCGGTGTCCCGGTGGGCCTCTTCCCCCGCTGGCTGCGCTGCTCGCGGGAGCGCTGCAACATCCTCTCCCCGGCCACCGGCGGCCTCTTCCAGCTCCGCCCGAACCTCTACCGCCCGGAGAAGACGCGGTACGTCCACACCAACTGCGCCGCCGACGGGCCGGATCGCCCCACCGCACTGCCGGCCCGATTTCTGGTGGCCTGCCCGGCCGGGCACATGGACGACTTCCCCTGGGACTACTTCGTCCACCGCGGGGGTGCCTCCGAAGACGGCTGCTCCCTCACTCTCACGGAGTCGGGCACCACGGGTGAGGCGGCCAACGTCTTCGTTAAGTGCGCCTGCAACAAAGTGCGTTCCATGGCGGACGCGCTCGGGCAGGCAGGGGAGCGGAATCTGCCCGCCTGCCGGGGACACCACCCTCATCTCGGCACCTTCGCCACACCCCCGTGCACGGAGCACGCGCGCACCATCGTGCTCGGCGCCACCAACAGTTGGTTCGCCTCACAGTTGCGGGTCTTCAGCATTCCCCGTGCCGAGGAACCCCTCGCCCAAGCCGTCAGGGAGCACTGGGACCTCCTCTCCCTGCTCTCCGCCGTCCCGGCCGACGCCGCCAAGATGCTGCTGCCGACCCAGACCTGCTGGCCCGAACTGGAGCAGTACGGCGCCGACGCCGTCTGGGCGGCCATCTCCCGAGAAGTGCAGGCGCGCGCGGGTGACCAGGAGGACGAGGAGGAGGACTTCGACCTGACCACCCCGGAATGGCGTGCCTTCACCCACTCCCGCGACCATTCACTGCCCGACTTCACCACCGTCCGTGAACCGCGGCTGCCTGAGGGAACCTCGTCCTGGCTGGAAAGCGTCATCCTCGTCCACCGGCTCCGCGAAGTGTCCGCCCTCACCGGATTCACCCGCATCGAAGCTCCGGAATGGCTACCCGCCGAAGAGGACCGTCCTCCCTCGGCGGCACCCCTCAGCCGGAACTCACCCACCTGGGTCCCCTGCGCCGAACTCCGCGGCGAGGGTGTGTTCCTCACCCTCAAAGAAGAACCACTCGCAAGATGGGAGCAGCGGCCAGAAGTCGTCGCCCGCTCACGGCGGCTGGAGCAGGCTCACCGTGACTGGTGCAACGCCCGTCACGTAGAACCGCGCTGGCCCGGTATCCGCTATGTGCTCCTGCACACCCTCGCGCACGTCCTGATCCGCCAGTTCGCCCTCGAATGCGGTTACGGGGCATCAGGCATCGCCGAGCGGGTCTACGCCCGCTCGGGGGCCGACCCAATGTCGGGCATCCTCCTCTACACCGCAGCCCCCGACAGCGAGGGGACTCTCGGCGGCCTCGTCTCTCTGGGCCGCCGTGAACGGCTCGGCCCCGTCATCGAACAGGCTCTTGAGGAGGCCAGGCTCTGCAGTTCCGATCCGATGTGCGCCGAACACGATCCCCGTATCCACTCTCGGCTCCATGGGGCCGCTTGCCACGCTTGCCTGTTCGCGGCGGAGACCTCGTGCGAACGCGGCAACCACTATCTCGATCGCGCACTTCTCGTGGAGACCTTGGCGGGCGACCGGGGAGCCTTTCTGCCATGAGCAGCCTTCCGCCGCCTCGGCGCAGTCAGGGTGAACTACGCAGGGAGAACGCGGCTACACAGCTCCCCGAGATCCTGGTCGCGGTCTGTTCCCGGCTGCCTGAGGAGCGTCTCACCGCCTGGCAAGAAGTGCTCAGGCAGTCGGACGGGCCGGATGACCCGCTGCTCGATCAGTTCACCAACGCACAGTTCGCGTCCGGACTGGCACGGCAGCTCGTGGAGGTCACACGGGCGTGGCGCGCCGATGCCCCGGAGCTCACCGGTGCGGCACTGGAGTTGGCCGTGGCCGCCGTACGGGCGATCCCCCGCCCCTCCCCGGTCCAGCCGGTGATCAGCGGGCCGATCGGACCTGCCACTCAGGCCCGACTGACCGGCGGAGTGGTGCTGGAAGTCATCCGCTCGGCACGCTCCTCTCTCCTCATCGCCACCTTCGCCGCCCACGGCGTCGTGGATGGCGTAGAAGAGGTCAGGAAGGCCGTGGGCCGTGGCGTCACCGTCGATCTGCTGCTTGAGGAGTCCACGGGCGCGTCGGCGGCATTCACCCGCCTGCCCGACGAAGTCCGGGTCTGGCACCGCCATAGCGCGGGGACAGGCGTGTTGCACGCAAAGCTGATCGCCGCCGACCGGCACACGGCACTCCTCGGTAGCGCCAACCTCACCGACCGGGCCTTGTCCGACAACATCGAGTTGGGGGTCGTCCTGCGCGGGACTGAGGCGGTGGGTCCGCTGGTAGACCACTTCCGGTGGCTCACCTCGCCCGGCAGCGGAGTGATGAGCCGCGTCTGAGCGCCGCACGATGAGGGCCATGCCACAACAGGCGGATCGAGACCGCAAACAGCCTGCCGCGCCGTCCGGTGAGACACCTCAGGGCAACAGAAATCAGCGCCGGGCTTCCTGCGAACTTCCAGGCCGTCGCCTCGGCCCTGACCTGTGTCCACTCTTCCCAGGCCATGGGTCCCTCCCTCTGGGTGGCCCCTCCCATGGCAACGTACGAAACAGACTCCGGGGCCAAATCGGCAACCCGCCCCGGGTTCCCCCCCTGGCCGGAATCAGGCGGAAATCACCGCAAGGGGTCCCATCACGCGCCCGTTCGAGCAACCCTCCATGTCGATAATCCGTCTAGTTGATCGCGAACGGGCCTGACCAGCCCGTTCGCACTCAGATCACACCACTGCATCGCAGACGGGGGCTTTCGCCGGCCCGCTGCGGGGGGAAGCGGACGGAGCACACACCCAAGTGAACGATGGACTCACCCCTGCCCAGATGACGCATGTCCGGACGCAGACGACCGGCCTGCGGCGCCGCAGCATCCTTGCCGCGCTCGGTGGGGCCGCAGTAGCCGCCGAGAGCCTCAGCGGCTGCTCCGTGCCGACGCCCCCACGGCCGGTCCCCGCCGCCGACTCCGCCCCCGGCATGGCCATAGCCACCTCCAACCGTGCCCAGTTGATGCAGATACTCGCCCACCCTGATGACGATCTGTACTTCATGAACCCCGACACCGAACGGCTGTTGGATGCCGGGGTCCCACTGCTGTCCGTGTATGTCAGCGCGGGGGAACACACCGGCCTCAACAAGATCCCCGGACGGCAGGACCACGGCCCTGAGGACCGCCCCGCCTACTCGTCCGCCCGGCACCAGGGCCTGCGCCAGGCGTACGCGACCCTCATCGGACTCGACAAGTTCAGCGACTGGACCAAGGGCGTCATCTCCCTCCGCGGCAACCGACTCGCCGAGATCAACACCCTCACCAACGGGAACCGCCGCGTCGAGTTGGTCTTCCTCAACCTGCCGATGCACACCAGCCGCCGCTGGATGGCGTTGCCCAGCCTGTGGCGCGACCGGGGCGTCGGCGTGCAGACCGTGGTGGCCAAGGACTCGCCCCTGCGCAAGACCGTCTCGTACGGGCACCAGGGGCTGATCGACGTACTCGTCGGGCTGATGGAGCAGTACCGGCCCACCGTCATCCAGACGCTCGACCCCGATCCGGACATCCAGCACAGTGACGAGCGCACCCGCAAGCACGACAGCGAGCAGCCCGGCTACTCCGACCACGGGGACCACACCGCCGTCGCCTGTTTCAGCTGGGCGGCGATGGTGCGATGGGTCGCGGAGGCCACAGCGGACGGTGGGCGGGTGCCCGGTTTCGTCGCCCAGGCGTTCCGCGGCTACTACAACCGGCACTGGCCCAAGAACCTGCCACCACAGGTGCTGGAGGAGAAGGCCAAGGCCCTCGCCCCCTATGGCGGGGACCCCGACTGGCCGTGCGGCAACACGGCCGGTTGCGGCGACTACAGCGTGAGCGGGGACCGTCCGCTGAGGAACAGCAAGGGATGGGTGCGCTCCACCCATCACCGCTATCTGGGTGCGCGCCCGGTCGCCACCGTGGGGCGAACCGGTCGGCTGGCCGCTTACGGAGTGCTCGGGCTGCGTGCTGTTCGTTGGCGCGAGACGGTACCGGGCAGTGGCCAGTGGGGCGCGCCCCACGATCTCGGGGGCGGGCCGCTGGCCCCCGCGCTGGGCTCGGCGGTGCTGAAGGACGGCCGACAGTTGCTGTTCGGGTTGCGGTTCTCGGCGCTCGGCGGGCGGGGCGCCGAGAACCGGCGCGAGATAGTGCTGCTGGAGGAGCGTGCCCCCGGCGCCGAGTTCCGCGCGTGGCAGGGGCTTGGCAATCCGGAGTACAACGATGACCGCGGGCGGCGCATTGGTGTTCCGGTCGCGGTGACCGCGGCGAACGGCCGGGTCCATCTATTCGTACGCACCGCGGACAAGCGGATCAGCACCCGTGTACGCGACCTGGACGGCGGCTGGAGCGGCTGGCGTGGCCTGGGCGGCGAGGAGATCCAGGACGGCCTGGCGGCCGTCGTCGATCGCGCCGGCCGGGTGCATGTCTTCGCTGCCGGCCGTGACACGGTCCACCACTGGGGGCAGGACTCCAAGAAGCAGGACGTGACCTTCCGCCCGCCCGCGACCGGAGGCCACGGTGTGCGTCTTCCCACACCTGGTGGGCCGGTCACCGCGCTTCCGGTGAGCGACGGCGGCATCCAGTTGTACTACCGGCAGCCTTCGAGTCCGCTCGTGACATCGATCCACACGGACGGGTCCAGCGAACACACCACAGCAACGGGATACGGGCCGGTGAGCGCGGCTTCCACGGTCGGCGGGCGCGTCCTCCTCGAACAGGATCTGGGCGGGCGGCCACGGCTCCGTACCGCGAAGGGCGCCCTGTCCCCGAAGCGGCCCTTCGTGACCATGGGCTCCCCCGCTCTGGTGGTGACGGACCGTGCGCCGATGGCCGTCGGGATCGGGCCGAACGCCCGCCCGTGGACGTGGCTGCCGCAGGACGCAGGCCAGGACACCCGCCAGATCAGCAGGCTCTGAGACCAGAGCAGAAAGCCGTTGGGCCGGCAAAGTCCCGCGAACGAGCGAAGAGGCCCCACACCTTGCGGTGTGGGGCCTCTTCTCGGTGCTCGTTCAGGAGCTACCAGGTCAAACCGTCAGAACTACTTGACGATCTTGGTGACCTGGCCGGCGCCCACGGTCCGGCCACCCTCACGGATGGCGAACTTCAGGCCCTCTTCCATGGCGACGGGCTGGATGAGGTTCACCGTCATGACGGTGTTGTCACCCGGCATGACCATCTCGGTGCCCTCGGGGAGGGTCACCACGCCGGTCACGTCCGTGGTACGGAAGTAGAACTGCGGGCGGTAGTTGTTGAAGAACGGGGTGTGACGGCCACCCTCGTCCTTCGACAGGATGTAGGCCTGGGCCTCAAACTCGGTGTGCGGCGTGACCGAACCGGGCTTGATGATGACCTGGCCGCGCTCGACGTCCTCGCGCTTGATGCCACGGAGGAGCAGACCGACGTTCTCGCCAGCCTGGCCCTCGTCGAGCAGCTTGCGGAACATCTCGATGCCGGTGACCGTGGTGGTGGTCTTCTCGGTCTTGATACCGACGATGTCGACGGTCTCGTTGACCTTGAGGACACCACGCTCGATACGACCGGTGACGACCGTGCCACGACCGGTGATCGTGAAGACGTCCTCGATCGGCATCAGGAACGGCTTGTCGACGTCACGCTCGGGCTGCGGGATCGACTCGTCGACGGCGGCCATCAGGTTGAGGACGGACTCGCCCCACTCCTTGTCGCCCTCAAGAGCCTTGAGCGCCGAGACCTTGACGACGGGAAGCTCGTCGCCCGGGAACTCGTACTCGGAGAGGAGCTCACGGACCTCAAGCTCAACGAGCTCCAGGATCTCCTCATCGTCCACCATGTCGGCCTTGTTCAGCGCGACGACGATGTACGGAACGCCAACCTGGCGAGCCAGGAGCACGTGCTCCTTCGTCTGCGGCATCGGGCCGTCGGTGGCGGCGACCACCAGGATGGCGCCATCCATCTGCGCCGCACCGGTGATCATGTTCTTGATGTAGTCCGCGTGACCCGGGCAGTCGACGTGCGCGTAGTGACGCGACTCCGTCTGGTACTCGACGTGCGCGATGGAGATGGTGATACCGCGCTGACGCTCCTCAGGAGCCTTGTCGATCTGGTCGAAGGCCGAGGCCTCGTTCAGGTCCGGGTACTTGTCGTGCAGCACCTTGGTAATGGCGGCCGTGAGGGTCGTCTTACCGTGGTCGATGTGACCGATGGTGCCGATGTTGACGTGCGGCTTAGTCCGCTCGAACTTCGCCTTCGCCACTGGGGTCCTCCTGGGGAGTGGTTCTGTACGCCTTACTCATCGGCGCCAGGTGATCTTTGCTGGGATGCCGGGGCCGGGGGCATTTCCTGCGAAAACTTCAGTAATCGACGGGAATGCCCCAACGGCTCCGGTGATAAGCCTAAAGCGTGTACTCGGAAGAGTTACTCGCCCTTGGCCTTCGCGATGATCTCCTCGGCGACGTTCCGCGGAACCTCGGCGTAGGAGTCGAACTGCATCGAGTAGCTTGCGCGACCCGAGGTCTTGCTGCGGAGGTCTCCGACGTAGCCGAACATCTCCGAGAGCGGCACCAGGCCCTTGACGACCCGGGCACCGGCCCGCTCCTCCATGGCCTGGATCTGGCCACGGCGGGAGTTGATGTCACCGATGACATCGCCCATGTAGTCCTCGGGCGTGGTGACCTCAACGGCCATCATCGGCTCAAGGAGCACGGGGCTCGCCTTGCGCGCGGCCTCCTTGAAGGCCTGCGAACCGGCGATCTTGAACGCGAGCTCGGAGGAGTCGACCTCGTGGTAGCCACCGTCGAGGAGCGTAAGACGCACGCCCGTCATCTCGTAGCCGGCCAGGATGCCGAACTGCATGGCCTCCTGAGCGCCCGCGTCCACCGAGGGGATGTACTCCTTGGGGATGCGGCCACCGGTGACCTTGTTGACGAACTCGTAGGACGAGTCGCCACCCTCGATCGGCTCGATCGCGATCTGCACCTTGGCGAACTGACCGGTACCACCGGTCTGCTTCTTGTGGGTGTAGTCCACGCGCTCGACGGCCTTGCGGATCGTCTCGCGGTACGCGACCTGCGGCTTGCCGACGTTCGCCTCGACGCGGAACTCACGGCGCATCCGGTCGACCAGCACCTCAAGGTGAAGCTCGCCCATACCACCGATGATGGTCTGGCCGGTCTCCTCGTTGGTGTGCACCTGGAAGGAGGGGTCCTCCTCCGCGAGACGCTGGATGGCAACACCCAGCTTCTCCTGGTCGCCCTTGGACTTGGGCTCGATCGCGACCTGAATGACCGGCGCCGGGAAGTCCATGGACTCCAGGATCACCGGGTTCTTCTCGTCCGCGAGCGTCTCACCGGTGGTGGTCTGCTTCAGGCCCATGACGGCGACGATGTCGCCCGCGCCCACCGACTCGATCTCCTCACGCTTGTTCGCGTGCATACGGTAGATCTTGCCGATGCGCTCCTTGCGGCCCTTCACGGAGTTCAGGACCGCGGTGCCCGCGTTCAGGCGGCCGGAGTAGATCCGGATGAACGTGAGCTTGCCCAGGTGCGGGTCGCTCGCGATCTTGAACGCGAGAGCCGACAGCGGCTCGTCGTCGGACGGACGGCGCTTGACGACCAGCTCCGGGTCCTTGACGTCGTGACCTTCGATGGCCTCGACGTCCAGGGGAGAGGGCAGGTAGCGCACGACCGCGTCGAGCAGGGGCTGGACGCCCTTGTTCTTGAACGCGGTGCCACAGAACACCGGAGTGATCGTGACGCCGTCGGACTTGCCGGAGGCGATGGTGATGCGACGGATCGCCGCGTACAGCTGCTCCTCGGTGGGCTCGGTGCCCTCCAGGTACAGCTCCATCAGCTCTTCGTCGTTCTCGGCGACCGTCTCCAGGAGCTTGCCGCGGTACTCCTCGGCAGCCTCGGCGTGGGTGGCCGGGATGTCGACGACGTCGTACATCTCGCCCTTGGTCGCCTCGGCGGACCAGACGAAGGCCTTCATGGTGACGAGGTCGACGACACCCTTGAAGTCCATCTCGGCGCCGATGGGCAGCTGCATGACGATCGGAACCGCACCGAGGCGGTTGCTGATCATGTCGACACAGCGGTGGAACTCGGCACCCGTGCGGTCGAGCTTGTTGACGAAGCAGATGCGCGGCACGCCGTAGCGGTCCGCCTGACGCCAGACGGTCTCGGACTGGGGCTCGACACCAGCAACACCGTCGAACACGGTGACGGCACCGTCGAGGACGCGGAGCGAACGCTCCACCTCGACGGTGAAGTCCACGTGACCCGGGGTGTCGATGATGTTGATCGTGTGATCGACCTCATCGAGCGGCCAGTGACAGGTCGTCGCGGCGGACGTGATCGTGATGCCGCGCTCCTGCTCCTGCTCCATCCAGTCCATCGTGGCTGCGCCGTCGTGGACCTCACCGATCTTGTAGCTCACACCGGTGTAAAACAGGATGCGCTCGGTGGTCGTCGTCTTGCCCGCGTCGATGTGGGCCATGATCCCAATGTTGCGGACCTTGGCCAGGTCAAGCGAAGTGGTGGCCATATGGCTCAGTCTTCTCTCGGTCTCGATGTGGGTAGCGACTACCAGCGGTAGTGCGCGAAGGCCTTGTTGGACTCGGCCATCTTGTGGGTGTCCTCACGCTTCTTGACCGAAGCGCCGAGGCCGTTGGAGGCGTCGAGCAGTTCGTTCATGAGGCGCTCGGTCATCGTCTTCTCACGACGGGCGCGGGAGTAACCCACGACCCAGCGGAGCGCGAGGGTGGCGGCGCGACCGGGCTTGACCTCGATCGGCACCTGGTAGGTGGCGCCACCGACACGGCGGGACTTGACCTCAAGAGACGGCTTGACGTTCTCAAGGGCGCGCTTCAGCGTGATGACCGGGTCGGCGCCGGTCTTCTCGCGAAGGCCCTCCATGGCGCCGTAGACGATCCGCTCGGCCGTGGAACGCTTGCCGTTCAGCAGAAGCTTGTTGATGAGCGAGGTCACCAGAGGAGAACCGTAGACCGGGTCGATGATGACCGGGCGCTTCGGGGCGGGGCCCTTACGAGGCATTCTTACTTCTCCTTCTTGGCGCCGTAGCGGCTGCGGGCCTGCTTGCGGTTCTTGACACCCTGGGTGTCGAGGGAACCGCGGATGATCTTGTAGCGAACACCCGGCAGGTCCTTCACACGGCCACCACGCACGAGCACGATGGAGTGCTCCTGCAGGTTGTGTCCCTCGCCCGGAATGTAGGCCGTGACCTCGATGCCAGAGGTCAGACGCACACGCGCGACCTTACGCAGCGCCGAGTTCGGCTTCTTCGGGGTGGTCGTGAACACACGCGTGCAGACGCCACGGCGCTGAGGAGAACCCTCAAGTGCGGGCGTCTTGTTCTTCTCGACCTTGTCCTGCCGGCCCTTCCGGACCAGCTGCTGGATCGTAGGCACTACTTCTCCGGTTTCTGTGTGCCGTTCAGTGAAACTAACCTGGAACATCTCCGACCCACGCGGTCGGGTGTGTCGAAACTGCGAGGCTCCGCCATACGACGAGAGAAGGCGCAGAATACGGTGGCCAGTGATCGGACTCGCTGTGCGGTTGAGGACACGCACAGGAGCCCAGGCACACCCCAGGCACAAGGTGAGAGCGTACCTACCGCATGGGCTGCGGTCAAAACAAATGCCCACGCACGGGAGAGCATGCCGTTCCCCGGGGAAGAGGCCGTTCGGGGGCGGGGCGCCGGGGGCCTGGGAGGGGAGCCCCGGAGCGGGCGGCTCCGGGGGTGCGGAACCGGGGGCCGCACGGGCCGGAGAGGGCGGAGGATACACCGCTACACCGGGTCACCGTCGGGCGGGGCCTCCGGTGCGTCGGGTACGTCCGGTGCGTCGGGGGGTTCGCGGTGGGGGCGGCGGGACCGCGCGGTGGGGGTGGAGGGGAAGTCGAGCCGGGGGATGGTGGGGACCTTGGACTTGCGGCTCTTGGGGGCGAGGGAGGGGGGCCGGGTGGTGGGGGTTCCGGTGTCGTCGTCCTGGCGGTGCTGGCGGCCCTCACGGTTCCGCCGGGCCTGCCGATCGTGCCGGTGGTGCCGGGCCTCGCGTATCGCGTCCTCGCCGTCCTTGGCGTCCCTGCCGTCCTTCATGTCCTTCATGTCGGACCGGGGGTGCGGGTGCCGGGGGCTGTCGCGGGCGGGGTGGTCACGGTCCGGGCCGCCGGTGGCCGTGCGGGGGTCCGGAGGGTGACCGCCGGCCGGGTCGCCCCCGGCGCCGCCGTCCGCCGGGTACCGCCCGCGCTCGTCCTGCGGAAAGGGGATGACCGCCGCCTGACCGGGGGTCCGGCCCACCAGCCGGAGGGGCCTGGCGGCAGCGGCGGCGGCACGGGCCTCCTCCAGCGCGGGGCCGTACTCGGCCACCGCGTCCCGCCACCCACTGGCGTACGCCGCTATCTCGCGCCGGTCCAGTTCCTCCCGCAGCAGCACAGCGACCTCGGCGGGGGCACGGTCCTCCAGCAGTCGGCCGAGCAGGGCGAGCAGCCCCGGAAGGTCCTCCGGGGACGCGGCGGGACGGGCAGGGACCTGTGACGCGCCGTGCCGTGCCTCGTCGCCCTCGGCCATCCGTATCTCTCGCTCGCGCCCCATCGCTGCCCATCCCGCCCACGCGATCGGAGAGCAGACCTCGGCAACACCTCTGATCCTTGGGGGCGTACGTACGGCCTGTGTGAAGGTGAAGTACAGGCCGTGACAGCTTACTGGGGGCCGAAAACGAATGCGGGACCCGTTCCGCCGCCCGGTCAGTCCTTGGCGAGAGGGGCGCGGCGGGCCGGGGCCGGGGGCAGGAACTGGCCGGCGACCCTGATGAACATCTCCCGCTGCTCATCGGGGATGCCGAGCCCGGCGGCGGCCTCCTCCAGGGTGAGTCTGCGGCCCCCCAGGGCGGCCGGCGCCGCCCCGGCGGTCGAGTCGGCCTCCAGGGGCAGGGGCAGATCGTCCTCGGTGAGCCGGCCGGAGCGGATGAGCATGTCGCGCACCGGCACGTCGAGCACATGGGCCAGCCGCCGGGTCGTCTCCAGGTCGGGCATGCTCTGCCGCTGGAGCAGCCGGGTGATGGCGGCGCGGTGGACTCCGGCCTCGTCGGCGAGCCGCGACTTGCCGCCACCCCGCGGGCTGTCGATGTCGAAGCCGCGGGCACGGATGAGCTCCTCGACCCAGGCGGCGAACTGATCCAGATCATTGGCGGTCACGGGTGGTCGCCTCCCTCCGAAGCGGACCTCAGAGTATCGCGCTTGCGCGCACAAAATTACGTGATTCCGCGCGCGCACATTGGGGATTCTGCGGAGATGGCCCCTGCCTTGATTGCGCGTGCGCGCGCAACGTGTCAGTGTGCGAAATCGCAACGACCCCCGCAGAGTCAGGAGTTGCCGTTATGCCCGTCCCCGATTCCCTGGAGTCCGCCGGCTGGCGCGCCGCCGCCGCGTGTGCGGGACTGCCCCCGCACATTGTCTTCGCCCGGCGAGAGTCGGAGGCCCGACCTGCGCTGAGAGCCTGCGAACGGTGTCCGGTGACCCGCCGCTGCGAGGAGAGCGTGGCACCGGCAACGAGCTTCTTCGACGGGGTGAGCGCGGGGCGGCTCTGGCGCAATGGGCGGGTGGTGAGGTTGCGGGGTGGGGTTGTTGCGGGCTCGCGCGCTAGTGGGGTGGGGGCGTACGGGGACGGCGGGATGTAAACCCCGGTGCGGCGAGTATTCGCTCTACGCCAGCGGCGGGTGCGGGACCCTGCGGGGCGCGTACGGCTCCTCCGGGCGCCGCTCGCGCGCCCTGCGGAACCCGGGACCCGGAACCCGAGTCCCGCAGGGCGCGCGGCCCTGTAACAGAGGGTCCGTCCTCACACTCCCCGAGAGCTGCCTCTGGGAGGTGCCCCCGGACGGGCCGGATTTGCCCGGCCCCCCCGACGAAGCCGACCGCCTTCGGCCTCGCCACCGATGGAGGCGCACCCACCAGGCCCCGCCGGGAAACCCGAGCAAACCCAGCCCCGCCGGCGATTGAGGCGCGGGGGCTCGGCGCCCGGCCGACGTACCACCAACCCGACCCCGGAGGCCCCCATGACCACCCCCACCGACGCCACCCACTGGCTCACCACCCTCACCCACCGCTTCCCCCACCTCCTCACCGAACTCTCCCCAGGCTCCTCCGGCCCCATCGGCGGAGCCGGACGAACCACCCGCACCCACGCGCCCGCGCCCCTGCGTCTCCATGTGTCCGACGCCATCCGGGACATCACCGACGGAGTCGTCGAACTCGACGAGGCCGTCCACGAACGCCTCGGCCTCGGCCGCCCCCGCAAGGCGCGGGTCCCCGAGCGCCTGGCCCGGGTCGCCGGGCTCGTCGGCCGGATGGCCGACCACCCCGACCTCGTCGCACACGTCGCCGACGAGGCCCGCCGGATGGCGGGGCGCTGCGCACGCGCGGTCGGCGACGGCGAACCGATGACCCGCCTCGGCGGACGCTGCCCCTGGTGCGACTCCGTCTCCCTGCGTGCCTTCCCCGACCGGCTCGCGGTCCTCTGCGTCAACCCCGGCTGCCGGTGCGGCTCCGCCGTCTGCGGCTGCGGGGCGGACCCCGCGTACCGCCACAGCTGGAAGGAGGGCGGCTGGGGCGCCCTGACCGGCACCGACCCGTCCGAGATCGCCGCCGCCCTGGACACCACCAGTGAAGGAGTACGCCGATGAACCCGTCCACCCCGCTGATCACCGGCGCCCTCGCCGCCACCGAGGCCGGCGTGGTGCCCGCCACCATCCGCAAGTGGGTCCAGTTAGGCCATCTGACACCCGCCGGGCGGCGCGGCCGGGCGCAGCTCTTCCGGCTGGAGGAGGTCTTCGCCGCGGAGCGCGCGACCCGTCGCAGAACCTAGGCCGAAGGTCGGACACGGAGCAGAGAAGAGGCGGTCACCCCTCCCCGGGTGGCCGCCTCTCCACGTATTCGCTGCGCGCGCGCACGAACTTGTTGCGCGTTCGCACGATCTGCGTCACAGTTGGTGCAGCGGCGGAGCTGTGCCCCCTCCCTCCAGGGCCCGGCTCCGCCGCCCGCATGTCCAGGACGAATGTCCCGAGGAACAGGAGTGACGCCTCGTCATGAACCAAGTCCCGAACAAGTTTCCCGATGTGCAGAAGATCGTCGTGGATCTCCTCACCCAGAGCCTGTCGGCGACGGCGGGCGTGACGGTGGTGGAGTCCCCGCCGGTCGGCTTCAACGGCACCACGAAGACGGTCGTCGTCTCCCGCCGGGGCGGGGCCTGGATCGACGACCTCCACCTCGACCAGCCGCTGATCGAGCTGGAGGTGTACGGGCCCACCAAGTCCGACGCCCATGTCCTGGCCAACGACGCGCGAGCCGCGCTCCTCGGCATGGCCGGCAGGGTCATCGACACCTCCGTGCCGAAGACGACGATCACCGATGTCAGCGAGGCTGACGGCCCGCGCTGGCTACCGGACTACGTCTACACGGCGGCCAACCGCTACCTCTGCATCCTGCGCCTGTTCCTGCGCACCGACTGACCCGCCGCGCCCGCGCCACCCACAGACCAGGCCTCGCCGATCCGGCGGGGCCTTTGCCGTACCCGCGGCAGCCAACCCAACACCCAAGGAGTTCCCATGGCAGGCAACAACTCTTCCGAGATCCGCGTCGCCGGCACCGGCCGTGTCCTGGTCGCGGCGGTCGGCGCCGCCGCGCCCAGCGCCTTCTCCGCCAACCCGGCGGCCGACTGGGGCGCCGCCTGGACGGACCTCGGCTACACCACCACCGACGGCGTGACCTTCGCCAAGAAGGACAAGCTCGACCCGGTGGAGACCTGGCAGGCCATCAGCCCGGCGCGGTTCGTCTACTCGGACCGCGATCTGACGCTGAAGTTCGCGATGCTCCAGTTCAACGAGGACACGCTGCCCTTCTTCATCGGCGGGTCCAAGTCGGATGTGAAGCCCGTGGGCGCCGGCACCTCCGGCATCTACAGCCTGGACATCCCGGACGGCCCGACCTTCGACGAGCGGGCGCTCGGCCTGGAGTTCACCGACGGCAAGGACATCACCTACCGCTTCGTGATCCCCCGCGGCCAGGTGACCTCCGCCGACGACGTGAAGCTGGCCCGCAAGTCGGCGGCCTCGCTCGGTGTCACCTTCACCGCGCTGTCCCAGGGCGCGACGGCGCCGCTGGCGACCTTCCTGATGAAGGACCCGGCGTACTCCGTCACCCCGTAACACCCGCCGGACCGGGGCCGGCCCTCTCCACGGGCCGGCCCCGCCCCCGCCCGCTCCCCCGCTACCACCACCTGGAGGCACACCCATGGCACGCTTCGACGTCAACGCAGCCCGCGCCCAGCGCCTGGAGTCCGTCGGCACGACCTGGTCGTTCGACCTGGACAAGGACACCTTCGAACTGCCCACCGAGCTGAGCCGCGCGACCGCGAGGGCGCTGCGCGAGCTGGACGACAACGATGTGGACGGGCTGCTGTCGCTGCTCATGGGCGAGAAGCAGTTCGCGCGCTTCGAGAAGCACGACATCACCATGCAGGACATCGCGGCGATCCTGGACGCCTACGGCAAGGAGACCGGGCTCGGCCTGGGGGAAGACTGAGCCTCGTCGAGTTCACCGATGAACACGCCGAGGCCCTCGAAGCCGATCTGCTGCGCCACTACGGCGTGGACCTCCTCGACTGGCACCGCGGACGGCTGTCCTCCCGCAGGCTGTCGGTGCTGATCGAGCACCTGCCGCGGGACAGCTCGGTGAACCGTGCGCTGCACGGGGAGGCGGTGGAGTGGTCGGTGACCGATCACTTGCTGGCGGCGGTGGTGGATCATCTGGCCGCCGCGAACTGGCTCTTCACCAGCGTCCACTCCGACGACCCGCCCGACCCCCCGGACCCGGTCCCGAGGCCGGGCTCCGCCCCCTCCGAAGAGCCCGAGGCCGAACCGGACTCCCCGCCCGCGAGCGCGGACCTGGCCCGTTTCTTCGGTATGGGCTGACCTCGGTACAGAGCCCTACTGCGAGGTGAACATGGCCACGGACAAGCCCGCGACACAGAAAGCACTCGACGCAGTCGACGGAAGACTGGTCACGGTCGAGTCATTCAAAGGCAAGTTCACGATCACACCTGAACTGGTCTCCAGCAGCATTGTGCAGAACAACAAGGACATCGTCACCCTCAAGGAAAAATTCGAGGACGACAGGAACCGGGTCACGACGTCCATCGGGAAGCTTACAAAGTCCTATGTCGCGACATCGAAGACCTATGCGACGTGGACGCACACGGATGCCCTTTTCTCCACGACGAAGGCAGATCTATCGGCCACCCGAAACTACGCCACGGCAGCCGCCGCAGGAGCAACCGCCGCCTTCGCCGGATTGGCTGTAGGCATAACCATGTTCAAGATCGACGAACGTGGAATAACCATCCTGGGCGCCACACGCAAATGGGAATTCAAAGGTTGGAGGAAAACATTCTTCGACTGGCTTGACGAGAAGATGCAGAACAGCGAGCAGCGCGCGGAAGCGCAAGCCCTACGGAGACGCAACGACCTCGTCGACCATTACGCCACACGGCGCCATCTCCTCGATCACTACGACACCCAGTACAGAATCCTCCAGAACCGGAACTGGGCGGCTGACGTCAACAAGATCGACCGGATGGGCAGGAGCGCACAGTCCGCGCGGACCAACATACGCACCCAGCTGGGCGCGAGCCCGGCACCAAGCCTCCGCTCTCCCGCCGGCGGCGGCAACCCGGACCCCAGGGCCGTGGCCAATGAGGTCAGAGTGCTCCGCAGCACTCTGAATCAGCTCATCTCAGCACTCGCCTAAGGGGACTCATGTCGCTCACTTCCGCTGCCGGAAAGGCCACAGGTTCCCTCCGGCAACTCAAAACCCAGGCCGACACCGCCGCCACCTCCACCCAGAGCGTCGGCCGCGCCGCCACCACCGGAAAGACCGGGCTCGACAAGCTCCGCTCCTCCGCGCAGTCCTCCGCCCGGGAACTCAAAACCCTTCAGCAGAACGCCGACCGTGCCGAGAAGTCCGTCGCCAGGGCCGGCCGGGCCGGGCAGACCGGTGGCACCCAGATCGGGAAGTTCAAGGGCGGCGCCGACAACGCCGCTAAGGGGATGAACGGCCTCAACACCTCCATGAAGGGCAATATCATCGCCCGGCTCCTGGAGCTGTTCGCCCCGCTCATCGAAAAGGTCGTCAGCATGGCGACCCAGTCGAAAACCATGCAGAAGGTGCTCAAAACCGCCTCCGACGCGGTCAAGAAGGTCATTGAGACCGTCATCAAGGCCATCGGTCCGATCATGAAGGGCATCGGCACGCTCTTCAAGAACGTCTGGAACGGCATCAAGAAGGCGGTCTCCACCGTCGTCGACGCCGTCTCCAAGGTCGTCTCGAAGACCTTCAACGGCATCAAGAAGGTCATCTCCGGCGTCATGGACACCGTCAAGTCCGTGATCTCCAAGGTGTGGGGCGGGATCAAGAAGATCATCAACCCGGTCATCGACTGGGTCCGCAAGGACATCCCCAAGGCGTTCACCCACGTCAAAGAGAAGCTCTCCTCCATCTGGAGCGGCCTCAAGACCATCGCATCCAAGGCGTTCGACGCCGTCAAGGGCGCGGTCAGGACCCCGATCAACGGCGTCATCGACCTGATCAACTCCGCGATCGGCAAGCTCAACGGCATCAAGGTGAAGATCCCCGGCTGGGTCCCGGGCGTCGGCGGGAAGACCTTCGGGGTCAGCCTCCCCCGAATTCCCCGGCTCGCCGAGGGCGGCGTCGTCACCCCCCGTACCGGCGGTGTCCCGGCGATCATCGCGGAGGCCGGCGAGGCCGAGGCCGTGCTCCCGCTCTCCAAGCTGGACCGGCTGCTGCGGCACACCGCCGCCCGAACCCGGGCCCGGACCGTCGCCACCGGTACCGCCGGATTCCATATCGAGCACTACTACGCCGCCCCCTCCACCGATGTGAAGGACACGGCGAAGGCGCTGATGTTCCTCGCGAAGGCTCGCGGATGAGCGCCCTCGCCCTGCGCCCGGTCGACCCGGTGGGGGATCTGCTCGCCGGGATGGTCCGGCCGCTGAACCAGCTCCGCGACCAGGTGAAACAGGCGACCCAGGGCGCCCGGTCGGCGGTGAACGGCATCCGTACGGCCTCCGGGAGCGTGGAGCGGATCAAGAGCGCGGGCGACTTGGCCCGGGGCGCGGTCAGCGGGCTGCGGGCCGGGGCCACCGCCTCCGTACGCCCGGTCGGTGCCGTCGGCACCAGCGCCACCAAGGCCGCGCCCGGGCTCCGTACCCAGGAGCGCTCGGCCAGGTCGTCCAGCGGCGCGGCGGCGGCGCTGGCCGGCGGGCTGGGCGGTCTCATCTCCATCACCGAACTGCTCGGCGCGGCGGGCGTCACCATAGGCCCGCTGATGACCGTGCTCGGCGGCGGCCTGATGGTCGGGGCCGTCGCCGTCACCAGCATCAACGTCACCATGCGGGCCAACCCGATCGGCTTTGTCGTCGGGCTGCTGGTGCCGATCACCGCCTATCTCATCGAGCTGGCCGTCAACTCCGAGACCGGGCAGCGGATCATCAAGCAGGTCTTCGACCACGCACTGAGGATCGTCAAGCAGATCGCCTCCCACCTCCTCCCGGTGGTCAGGATCTACGGGACTCTCGTCGCCACGGCGTTCGGCGTCGTCCGCAGCGTCCTGACCGGCGATGTGAGCGGCATCGGCCGGAACATCGGCAAGGCCTTCCCCGCCGTCCGCGACGGTGTCCGGAAGGCGACCGACGCGGTGAGCGGGATCATGCGGCGCGCCTGGGATGGGCTGAAGGGCGCGGTCAGGCCGGTGGTCGACTGGATCACCAAGGACATCCCGTCCGCCTTCACCCGGGTGAAGAAGGCCACCACCGACACCCTCGGCGGCATCGGCCAGTTCGTCACGACCGGACTCCAGGCCATCGTCTCGGTGCTCAAGGGCCCGATCGAGGGGCTGATCTCCTTCGCCAACTGGGTCATCGACGGGCTCAACAGCCTCAGCTTCAACATCCTCGGCAAGAAGTTCGGCATCCACTTCGACAAGATCCCGATGCTCGCCGAGGGCGGTGTGGTGATGCCGCCCAGCGGCTCACGGCCCGGCTCGGTCACCCCGCTGGGCTCTGTCGACGCACTGCGCGCGGCCGAGCGCGGCAGCCGGGTGCCGGAGCCGCGCCGGGTGCGGCTCGAAACCTTCCGGGAGCCGGCCGGAAGCAGCGCGTACGCGGTCGCCGAGGATCTCCTCTTCCTCGCCCGCGCCGCCTGAGCCCGCGCGCCGCGTGCCGCGCGCCGCGTGCCGCGTGCTCCGTGTGCCCGCTCGTGCCCCGCGCCCCGTACACGCGCCGCGCCGTGAGCCCGCGCCCCACGGCTCGTACCGCCCCCGCCCGAGAAAGGCGACCCCATGACCGACACCACCTCACCACCCGGCTCACTGATCGGCCTCGACGGCCAGATCCAGTGGGCCGGACTGCTGCTCGGCCCCGGCACCCCCTTCCAGATCGACCGGGACGGCCTCACCGGCTGGGCCGACCTCCCCTCCCTCGACAGTTCCGACGCCGACCGGCCCACCGCCCACGGCGCCTGGCCCGGCGCCCGCTGGGCCAGGCCCCGGTCCGTCTCCGCCGGGATCTGGCTGCTGCCGGAGGCCGGCGCCGGCGCCGCGCCCGGGGCCCCGGCGGACTTGCTCGACACCTTCATCCGCGCCTTCGGCACCGGCTCCGCCGACGCTGAACAGTGGCTGGCCGTACGGCTGCACGGCCGCACCACCGCCGTCCGCGCCCGGGTCACCCAGCGCACCGTCCCCACCGACCGGCGTTTCGCGACCGGCGGTGCCACCAGGGTCTCCGTCCAGTGGACCGCGACCGACCCGCGCCGCTACGAGCCCGAGGCCCGGACGGTCTCGCTGGGGCTCCCCCGCCGGGGCACCGGCACGACCTATCCGTTCACCTACCCGGTGGACTACGGAACCCCCGGCTCTGGCGGCTCGGGCTCCGCCGTCAACAGCGGGACGACCGAGACCTGCCCGATGGTCGAGTTCACCGGCCCGGTGCGGCGGCCCCATCTGCTCAACCACACCACCGGGCGCTCCCTGGAGTACGACATCGTCCTCGGCCCCGGTGAACGGCTGACCGTCGACACGCGCGAGGGCACGGTGCTGATCGGGCCGCGCGCCTCCCGGCTCCACACGGCCACGGCCGTCAGCAGCCCGGAGCAGTCCTTCGTCCTCCCGCCCGGTGAGAACCGGCTCGACTTCCGCGCCCTGGACGGCGACCCCACCACATCCGCCCAGCTCACCTGGCGCGCGGCCCACCTCTGACAGCTCTGAGGAGAAGAAGACCATGACCGTACGTGTAGGACGACTCACCAGCGGAATGACCCCCGAGGACCACCGGCTGGCCGCCTCCACCGCCATGGCACCGGCGGGCGCCCTCGCCACCACCGGCGGCTGCCTGCCGGGCGGCCTCGACCTGGCCCCGGTCCCCGGCTCGGCCCTCCAGGCGACGCTGTCGGCGGGCCGGCTGTGGGTGCAGGGCACGAACGGAGCGGCGCAGGGCGGATACTCCGTCACCATCGACGCCCCGGTGTCGCTGACCTTCGGCGCGGGACACGCGACCTACAGCAGGATCGACTCCGTGGTCGTCAGGGTCGCCGACCCGTCCCACGACAGCACGGTGACCGTCTTCGGCGGCGAGGTCCTCGTCGTCCAGGGCTCCCCGGCCGGCACCCCCACGGCCCCCACCGTCCCTCCCAACAGCCAGAAGCTGTATGACGTCGTGGTGGGGAAGGAGAGCGTCGGACTGGACTGGGTCACGGGGGTCCTGGACCGGCGCCGCTACACCGCCGCGCTCGGCGGCATCGTGCCGCCCGGCTCGGGTGTCGCCTTCAGCGGCAGCCACAACGGGCAGTACCGGGACAACGACGGCGTACTGGAGCGGTGGAACGGCACCGCCTGGGAGCCGATCCTGCGGCTCGGCACCAGTGGGCAGCTCCAGCTCGGGGATGTCCGCGTCTACCGGGACGGCGGGACGGCCGCCGCGACCAACGCCATCGTGCGCGCCTACCGGCCGGCGAACGAGGATGCCATCTCGGTACGGAGCGCGGTGGGCGACACGGCTTCCCGGCTTCTGGTCAAGGGGGACGGCGCCATCCAGTGGGGTGCGGGAGGCTCGACGCCCACCGATGTCCAGCTGTCCCGCACCGCACCCGGCGCCCTGAGAGTCAATGGTGACCTGGTGGTCCGCACCCACAAGGCGCACTACGGCGAGAGCGGAACCGCCTACTTCAACTTCGCCGGCGTCCGCGCGCATGCGATGACCATCACCTTCGGCACTCCCTTCCCCACCGCTCCGAGGGTCTACACCAACATCAATTCGGGGCACGCGGCAGCCGAGATGTGGAGCAGCCGCGCCCACACCGTCACGGCCACCGGCTTCCAGCTCTACGTCTACAACCCGAGCGGGACGTGGTCGTGGTCGAACATGCCGGTCTACTGGTCGGCCTTCGCCGCATGACCGCGACCGGCCCCTACCGCGCGCTCTTCTGCGATCTGCGCACCGACCGCCCCATCGACATCCTCCCCCTGCGGGATGTGACGATCGACGACTACATCGGCCGCCCCGGCTCCCTCTCCGGAACCCTGCCCGTGCCCAACCCCGAACTCGCCGACCGGGTCCGGCAGATCGAGGAGGGCAGGACCGCCGTCTACCTGGAGCGCGACGGCGATCTGTGGTGGGGCGGCATCGTATGGACCACCACCCTCAGCGCCGACGAGAAGGGCGGACTCTCGCTCGCCGTCCAGGCCGCGACCTTCGACTCCTACGCCGCCCGGCGCCGTATCCGGGCCGATCTCACCTATGTCCAGCAGGACCAGCTGGAGATCGCCCGGAGGCTCTGGCAGCACATCCAGTCCCGCCAGGGCGGGAACATCGGTGTCAGCTTCGGCACCGAACTGTCGGGTGTGCCGCGCGACATGACATGGCGGGACGGCGACGAGACCCCGCTGGACGAGGCGGTCAAGCAGCTCGCCGAGGCGGAGAACGGCTTCGAGCACCACATCTCCGTCCACCGCGACCCGATCACCGGCGACCGGGTGAAGCTGCTGCGGCTCGGCCACCCCAAGCTGCGCAACGGCTCCACCGATCTCGTGCTGGACCGGCCGGGGGCGGTGCTGCGCTACGCCTTCCCCCGGGACGCGACCCGGGGCGGCAGCACCGCCCGGGCCCGGGGCGCCGCCGCCAACAGCGACCAGAGCCAGGAGAGCCGGCCCGCGCTGTCCCGGGAGCACGTCGCCCAGGACCTGATCGACAACGGGTACCCGCGCGTGGACCTCTCGTCGGACCACTCGTCCGTCACCTCCGTGAAGGCGCTGGACTCCCTGGCCGCGGCACAGCTCGCCGAGGCCAGGGGGGCCGTGGTCATCCCCGAGGTGACCATCCGGCTCGACGACCGCGACCTGGTGCCCCCGATGCTCCTGGGCCGCACCGTGCGGCTGCGGATCACCGACGAATGGCACCCGGACGGGCTCGACGCCCGCTTCCGGATCATCGGGATCAAGGTCGCCCCACCACAGCGCGGACGCCCGGAGACCGCCGAACTGTTTCTGGAGGCCGGCTGATGACCGCTCTGCCCGAGGACCTCATCGATCTGATCCAGGAGCTCCAGCGCAAGGTGCAACGGCTCTCCACCGCCGTCGCCGCCCGCCCCGCGCTCAACGAGATCACCAACGGGGACGTCACCATCAGCGGCGGCGGCAGTCTGCTGGTGACCAAGCCCGACAAAAGCGTCCTGCTGCACATCGGCGCCATCGGGGCCGCCGGGGAGAACCCCAGGGAACAGGGCGTACGCGTCCTCCGCACGGACGGCTCGGAGGCTCTGACCGTCTCGGGGAAGCCCACCCAGGCCGTGAACATCCGGGACCGCTTCGACAGCATCGTCCTCGCCGACGACACCCGGTCGGGCGGCCTCGCCCGCCCCTACATCCCCATCCCCCTCTACCCGTCCCCGATCAGGATCACCTCGACCACCTGGACCCGGGTGCTCCAGGGGGGCATGTACCTCCAGCACCCGAGGATCGCGGTCGGTGTGTGGATCCAGGCCGACGCGAACACCACTGTCGAGGCGAGAGTCCGCTACCTCACCGCGAACGGCACGGCCGTGGAGATCGGCGACAGTGTCGGGGTGAGCGGGGGCAGCCACTCACAGGAGGTCTCCGGCCCGCACGGCCAGGCCCCCTACACCTGGAGCAACCTCCAGGTCGAGGGCCGGGTGGTGACCGGGACCGGTGGGGGCGCGGTGGGCGTGCTGTACGCCGAGGGCCGCCAGTCCTGACCTCCCGTACCCGAGAAGGAGCCCCCGCGTGTCCAACGATGTGATCGTCTCCCCCGGCGGCGAGCTGCTGCTCCCGCCGGCCCCCGAACCGAACATCCCCCCTCCGGGCCCGCCTTCCGCACCCTCGGCCCAGCCTCCCGACGAGCACCATGCCGCCCCGCCCCCGCCCGTCTGACGGAAGGACGACCTCCATGGCCACCCCCCTCACCCCCGCCCGGCTGCTCGCCGCGCTCCGGGCCGAGGGTGTGACCGTCGTCGAGCACGGCGGCTGGCGCACCCACCACCGCAACCACGCCGGCGCCTGGGGTCCCGTGAACGGGGTGATGATCCACCACACCGTCACCCGGGGCACCGGCTCCTCCGTACGGCTCTGCTACGACGGGTACGCCGCGCTGCCCGGGCCGCTCTGCCACGGGGTGATCGCCAAGGACGGCACCGTCCATCTCGTCGGCGCCGGACGCGCCAACCACGCCGGCGGGGGCGACCCCGCTGTCCTCGCGGCGGTGATCGCCGAGAAGTACGGCGACCGGCCGCCCGCCCCGGCGGAACACCAGGGCAGCGCGGGAGCCGTCGACGGCAACGCCCGCTTCTACGGCTTCGAGTGCGTCAACCTGGGCGACGGCGCCGACCCCTGGCCCGACGCCCAGCTCGATGCAGTCGAGCGGGCGTCGGCCGCGCTCTGCCGGGCCCACGGCTGGGGCGCCAGGAGCGTCATCGGGCACCGGGAGTGGTCCGACCGGAAGGTCGACCCGCGCGGATTCACCATGCCGGAGCTGCGCCGGCGGATAGCCGGGCGGCTCGGCGGGCCGCCCGCGCAGGAGAAGCCCCCCACCCAGGAGAGACCTCCCGCGCAGGAGAGCCCGGAGCCAGGCGTACCGGAGCCGGGGAAACCGGGGAAGCCCCGTCTCCAGCCCTTCCCCGGGGCGGGCTTCTTCACCGCCCGGACCAGCTCCCCCGTGATCACCGCGATGGGGCGGCGGC
Organism: Streptomyces sp. NPDC005963; assembly: GCF_040638655.1. NCBI lineage: Bacteria > Bacillati > Actinomycetota > Actinomycetes > Kitasatosporales > Streptomycetaceae > Streptomyces > Streptomyces sp. NPDC005963. The sequence continues at coordinate 92,935 of NZ_JBEXVD010000022.1, forward strand.
TGGTCGCCGAGGGGTGCTCCGCCTACACCTCGGGCCCCGGCCCGCGCTGGAGCGAGGCCGACCGGCGCTCCTACGCGAAATGGCAGCGGAAGCTGGGCTTCCGGGGCGCCGACGCGGACGGGCTGCCGGGCCACGCCTCCTGGACCGCCCTGAGGGTCCCGTACCCCGAGAAGCGCTGAGGGACCACCGGGAGGCGCCGGGAGCACCCGGGACCACTGACGCCACCGGCACCATCACCAAAACCCACCGAAACTCATAGAAGCCCGCCAATCCCCGCCGAGCAGAGGAGACCGGAGAAGTGTCCGAAGCCGCCAAGCGCACGGCGCGCACCGTCCTCCAGAGCGCCATCGGCATCGCCGTCGCGCTCCCCGCGATCGTGGACGCCTCAGGGCTGCCGGCCGCCCTGCCCTGGGTGGCCGGAGCCCTGGCCGTCGCCGCCGCTGTGACCAGGGTGATGGCCCTGCACTCCGTACAGCGGCTGCTGCCGTCCTGGCTCCGCAGCGAACCGTCCACAGGAGCCGCCGATGGCCGAGTCTGAGCCGAAGAGCGCCCCCGTCATCGTCGCCGTGGAGCTGGAACGGCTGCACGGCACGCTGGAGGCCGGGTTCGCCCGGGTCGACGGCTCGCTCGCGCTGCTGGTGCAGCGGAGCGACCAGACCGACAAACACCTCGCGGACATGGAGTCCCGCATCGACGCGCTGGAGCGCGCCCGCTGGCCGCTGGCCAGTATCGCCGCGCTCACCGCCAGTGTCGGACTGATGCTCGCCGTCTGGGAGCTGGCCGGGCGCTGACTCCCCCGGCCCCGTCCGATACGCCGAAAGGGCGGTCACCCCGATACGGGGTGACCGCCCTTTCGCTGTTCTCGCTATCGCTTACTGGTTGTACGGACCGTAGTCGTAGTCCTCCAGCGGCACGGCCTGGCCGGAGCCGGAGCCGAACGGCGAGTAGTCGATGTCGTCGTAGCCGACGGCCGAGTACATCGCGGCCTTGGCCTCCTCGGTGGGCTCCACCCGGATGTTGCGGTAGCGGGCGAGGCCCGTACCGGCCGGGATGAGCTTACCGATGATGACGTTCTCCTTGAGGCCGATCAGGGAGTCCGACTTGGCGTTGATCGCCGCATCGGTCAGGACCCTGGTCGTCTCCTGGAAGGACGCCGCGGACAGCCACGACTCGGTGGCGAGCGAAGCCTTGGTGATACCCATCAGCTGCGGGCGACCGGAAGCGGGGTGACCGCCCTCGGTGACCACACGACGGTTCTCCGTCTCGAACTTCGAACGCTCGACCAGCTCGCCGGGCAGCAGCTCGGCATCGCCGGACTCGATGATCGTCACGCGGCGCAGCATCTGCCGGATGATGATCTCGATGTGCTTGTCGTGGATCGACACGCCCTGCGAGTTGTAGACCTTCTGCACCTCGCCGACCAGGTGGACCTGAACGGCCCGCTGGCCGAGGATGCGCAGCACGTCGTGCGGGTTGGTGGCACCGAAGGTCAGTGCCTGGCCCACCTCGACGTGGTCGCCCTCGCGCACCAGGACCTTGGCACGCTTCGAGATCGGGAACGCCGTCTCGTCGCTGCCGTCGTCCGGGGTGACGACGATCTTCTTGGTCTTCTCGGTCTCCTCGATGCGGATGCGGCCGGCCGCCTCCGAGATCGGGGCGACACCCTTGGGCGTACGGGCTTCGAAGAGCTCGACGACACGCGGCAGACCCTGGGTGATGTCGTCACCTGCCACACCACCGGTGTGGAAGGTACGCATCGTCAGCTGGGTACCGGGCTCACCGATGGACTGGGCGGCGATGATGCCGACCGCCTCACCGATGTCGACCAGCTTGCCGGTGGCGAGCGAACGGCCGTAGCAGTACGCACAGGTGCCGACGGCAGACTCACAGGTCAGGACCGACCGGGTCTTGACCTCCTCGACGCCAGCGGCGACGAGGGCGTCGATCAGGACATCACCGAGGTCGACGTTGGCAGGCGCGATGACCTTGCCGTCGACGACGACGTCCTCGGCGAGCATCCGCGCGTACACCGACGTCTCGACGTCGTCGGTCTTGCGCAGCCGGCCCTCGAGGTCCTTGGTGGCGATCCGCAGCTTGAGGCCGCGGTCGGTGCCGCAGTCCTCTTCGCGGATGATGACGTCCTGCGAGACGTCCACCAGACGACGGGTGAGGTAACCCGAGTCGGCGGTACGCAGGGCGGTGTCGGCCAGACCCTTACGGGCACCGTGGGTGGAGATGAAGTACTCCAGCACGGACAGGCCCTCGCGGAAGGACGCCTTGATGGGACGGGGAATCGTCTCGTTCTTGGCGTTCGACACCAGACCACGCATACCGGCGATCTGACGCATCTGCATCATGTTTCCACGAGCACCCGAGTTGACCATCATGAAGATGGGGTTGGTCTTCGGGAAGTTCGCGTTCATCGCCTCGGCGACCTCGTTGGTCGCCAGGGTCCAGATCTTGATGAGCTCGTTGGTGCGCTCTTCCTTGGTGATCAGACCGCGCTCGTACTGCTTCTGGACCTTCTCGTCCTGGGCCTCGTACGAGGCGACGATTTCCTTCTTCGCCTCGGGCACGACGACATCGGAGATGGCGACGGTGACACCGGAACGGGTCGCCCAGAAGAAGCCGGCCGCCTTCAGGTTGTCGAGCGTCGCCGCCACGATGACCTTGGGGTAGCGCTCGGCGAGGTCGTTGACGATCTCCGAGAGCTGCTTCTTGCCGACCGAGTAGTCGACGAAGGGGTAGTCCTCGGGCAGCAGCTCGTTGAACAGCGCACGACCGAGGGTCGTCCGCAGCCGGAAGCTGTCTCCCTGCTGCCAGTCGGGCTCGCCCTCTTCACGGGCCGGCGGGGTCCAGCCGCGCGGCGGGATGGTGCCCACCGGGAAGCGGATGTCGACCTTCGCCTGCAGGGACAGCTCACGGGCGTCGAACGCCATGATCGCCTCTGCGGTGGAGCCGAAGAACCGGCCCTCGCCCTTGACCTCGCGCTCCTCTTCGTCCGTGGTGAGGAAGAAGAGGCCGAGCACCATGTCCTGGGTGGGCATGGTGACCGGACGGCCGTCGGCCGGCTTGAGGATGTTGTTGGAGGACAGCATCAGGATGCGGGCCTCGGCCTGCGCCTCCGCGGAGAGCGGCAGGTGGACGGCCATCTGGTCACCGTCGAAGTCCGCGTTGAACGCGGTGCAGACGAGCGGGTGGATCTGGATGGCCTTGCCCTCGACCAGCTGCGGCTCGAAGGCCTGGATGCCGAGGCGGTGCAGCGTGGGCGCACGGTTCAGCAGCACCGGGTGCTCGGCGATGACCTCTTCGAGGACGTCGTACACCACGGTGCGACCGCGCTCGACCATGCGCTTGGCCGACTTGATGTTCTGCGCGTGGTTCAGGTCCACCAGGCGCTTCATCACGAACGGCTTGAAGAGCTCCAGCGCCATGGCCTTGGGCAGACCACACTGGTGCAGCTTCAGCTGCGGGCCGACGACGATCACGGAACGCGCCGAGTAGTCGACTCGCTTGCCGAGCAGGTTCTGACGGAATCGACCCTGCTTGCCCTTGAGCATGTCGCTCAGGGACTTCAGCGGACGGTTACCGGGACCGGTGACCGGGCGACCACGACGGCCATTGTCGAACAGCGCGTCAACGGCCTCCTGGAGCATCCGCTTCTCGTTGTTCACGATGATCTCGGGGGCACCGAGGTCGAGCAGACGCTTCAGACGGTTGTTCCGGTTGATCACCCGGCGGTACAGGTCGTTCAGGTCGGAGGTCGCGAAGCGGCCACCGTCCAGCTGCACCATCGGACGCAGGTCCGGCGGGATGACCGGGACGCAGTCCAGCACCATGCCCTTGGGGCTGTTGCTGGTCTGGAGGAACGCGGAGACGACCTTGAGGCGCTTGAGCGCACGGGTCTTCTTCTGGCCCTTGCCGGTGCGGATGATCTCGCGGAGGCGCTCGGCCTCCTCGTCGAGGTCGAAGGACTCCAGGCGCTTCTGCAGCGCGGCGGCACCCATCGAACCGTCGAAGTAGGTCCCGAAGCGGTCGCGCAGCTCGCGGTAGAGCAGCTCGTCGCCCTCCAGGTCCTGGACCTTGAGGTTCTTGAAGCGGTTCCACACCTCGTCGAGGCGGTCGATCTCGCGCTGGGCGCGGTCGCGGAGCTGCTTCATCTCACGCTCGGCGCCTTCGCGCACCTTGCGGCGCACGTCGGCCTTGGCGCCCTCGGCCTCAAGCTCGGCCAGGTCGGTCTCAAGCTTCTTGGCGCGGGCTTCGAGGTCGGCGTCGCGACGGTTCTCGACCTGCTGGCGCTCGACGGAGACGTGAGCCTCCAACGAGGGCAGATCGCGGGTGCGACGCTCCTCGTCCACGAACGTGATCATGTACGCGGCGAAGTAGATGACCTTTTCCAGGTCCTTCGGCGCGAGGTCCAGCAGGTAGCCCAGGCGTGAGGGAACGCCCTTGAAGTACCAGATGTGGGTTACGGGTGCGGCGAGCTCAATGTGGCCCATCCGCTCGCGGCGCACCTTGGCGCGCGTGACTTCGACGCCACAGCGCTCACAGATGATGCCCTTGAAGCGGACACGCTTGTACTTACCGCAGTAGCACTCCCAGTCCCGGGTCGGACCGAAGATCTTCTCGCAGAAGAGTCCGTCCTTCTCGGGCTTGAGCGTGCGGTAGTTGATCGTCTCGGGCTTCTTGACCTCGCCGTGCGACCACTGGCGGATGTCGTCAGCGGTGGCCAGGCCGATCCGAAGCTCGTCGAAGAAGTTGACGTCGAGCACTATGCGTCAATCCCTCTCAGGGTTGTGTCTCAAGGTGGTCTGTACGGGTCCGTGGGAATTCCCCCCACGGCAGAGTCCTAGGGGGAGGCGGCCGGGACCTCTCTTACGAGAAGGTCCCGGCCGGACCCGTCAGACCTCTTCGACGCTGCTGGGCTCGCGCCGTGACAGGTCGATGCCGAGCTCTTCCGCAGCGCGGAAGACGTCCTCGTCGGTGTCGCGCATCTCGATGGACATGCCGTCCGAGGACAGCACCTCCACGTTGAGGCACAGGGACTGCATCTCCTTGATGAGCACCTTGAAGGACTCAGGGATGCCGGGCTCGGGGATGTTCTCGCCCTTGACGATGGCCTCGTAGACCTTCACGCGACCGGTGACGTCGTCGGACTTGATGGTCAGCAGCTCCTGGAGGGCGTACGCGGCGCCATAAGCCTCCAGCGCCCACACCTCCATCTCTCCGAACCGCTGGCCACCGAACTGGGCCTTACCACCCAGCGGCTGCTGAGTGATCATGGAGTACGGGCCGGTCGAACGGGCGTGGAGCTTGTCGTCGACCAGGTGGTGGAGCTTGAGGATGTACATGTACCCGATGGAGATCGGGTCCGGGAACGGCTCGCCGGAGCGGCCGTCGAACAGCCTCGCCTTGCCGGACGGGAGGACCATGCGGTCGCCGTCGCGGTTGGGGATCGTGGACTCGAAGAGACCGGAGATCTCGTCTTCCCGGGCGCCGTCGAAGACCGGAGTCGCGACATTGGTGCCGGCGGCGACGTCGTCGGCGCCGATCGCCTTCAGCCGCTCCATCCACTCCTCGTTGCCCTCGACCTTCCAGCCCTGGCTGGCGAGCCAGCCGAGGTGGATTTCGAGGACCTGTCCCGGGTTCATTCGGGACGGGACACCGAGGGGGTTGAGGATGATGTCGACCGGGGTGCCGTCCTCCAGGAACGGCATGTCCTCGATCGGCAGGATCTTGGAGATGACGCCCTTGTTGCCGTGACGGCCGGCGAGCTTGTCACCATCGGTGATCTTGCGCTTCTGGGCCACGTAGACGCGGACCAGCTGGTTCACGCCCGGAGGAAGCTCGTCGCCCTCCTCGCGGTCGAAGACGCGTACGCCGATGACCTTGCCGATCTCGCCGTGGGGCACCTTCAGCGAGGTGTCACGGACCTCACGGGCCTTCTCGCCGAAGATCGCGCGCAGCAGGCGCTCCTCCGGGGTCAGCTCGGTCTCGCCCTTGGGCGTGACCTTGCCGACCAGGATGTCTCCCGCGACGACCTCGGCACCGATGCGGATGATGCCGCGCTCGTCGAGGTCGGCGAGGACCTCTTCGGAGACGTTCGGGATGTCCCGGGTGATCTCCTCGGGGCCCAGCTTGGTGTCACGGGCGTCGACCTCGTGCTCCTCGATGTGGATCGAGGAGAGGACGTCGTCCTGGACGAGGCGCTGCGACAGGATGATCGCGTCCTCGTAGTTGTGGCCTTCCCACGGCATGAACGCCACGAGGAGGTTCTTGCCGAGCGCCATCTCGCCCTGCTCGGTCGCCGGGCCGTCGGCGAGGACCTGGGCCTCGATGACCCGGTCGCCCTCGGAGACGATGACCTTCTGGTTGACAGAAGTGCCCTGGTTGGAGCGGGAGAACTTGGCCACCCGGTAGGTGGTGTAGGTGCCGTCGTCGTTGGCGACGGTGATGTAGTCCGCGGAGACCTCCTGGACCACACCGTCCTTCTCCGCCTTGATGACGTCACCGGCGTCGACCGCGCAGCGGTACTCCATGCCGGTTCCGACCAGCGGCGACTCGGCCGTGATCAGCGGAACGGCCTGACGCATCATGTTCGCGCCCATGAGGGCACGGTTGGCGTCGTCGTGCTCCAGGAAGGGGATCATGGCGGTCGCGACCGACACCATCTGGCGCGGCGAGACGTCCATGTAGTCGACCTCGGCCGGCGGGACGTAGTCGACCTCGCCACCACGGCGGCGGACCAGCACGCGCGCCTCGGTGAAGCGCATCTCGTCGGAGATGGTCGCGTTCGCCTGGGCGATGACGAAGCGGTCCTCTTCGTCGGCGGTCAGGTAGTCGACCTCGTCGGTGACCTGGCCGTCGACGACCTTGCGGTACGGGGTCTCGACGAAACCGAACGCATTGACCCGGCCGTAGGACGCGAGCGAGCCGATCAGACCGATGTTCGGGCCTTCAGGCGTCTCGATCGGACACATGCGGCCGTAGTGCGAGGGGTGCACGTCACGGACCTCGAAGCCGGCCCGCTCACGCGAGAGACCACCCGGGCCAAGCGCCGACAGACGGCGCTTGTGGGTGAGACCCGACAGCGGGTTGTTCTGGTCCATGAACTGCGACAGCTGGCTGGTGCCGAAGAACTCCTTGATGGAGGCGACGACGGGCCGGATGTTGATCAGCGTCTGCGGGGTGATCGCTTCGACGTCCTGGGTCGTCATGCGCTCACGCACGACGCGCTCCATACGCGCCAGACCCGTACGGACCTGGTTCTGGATCAGCTCGCCGACGTTGCGCAGACGGCGGTTGCCGAAGTGGTCGATGTCGTCGGTCTCGACGACGATCTGTGTGCCGGACTCGCCGACCGTCTCGGTCTCACCGGCGTGCAGCTTGACCAGGTACTTGATGGTCGCGATGACGTCGTCGGTGGTGAGCACGCCGGCATCCAGCGGCTCGTCGGCCCCGAGCTTCTTGTTGACCTTGTAACGGCCGACCTTGGCCAGGTCGTAGCGCTTCGGGTTGAAGTAGAGGTTCTCCAGGAGCGTCTGGGCGGCCTCACGGGTGGGCGGCTCGCCCGGACGGAGCTTGCGGTAGATGTCGAGCAGCGCGTCGTCCTGGCCCTGCGTGTGGTCCTTCTCCAGGGTGGCGCGCATCGACTCGTACTCGCCGAACTCCTGGAGGATCTGCTCGGTCGTCCAACCGAGGGCCTTGAGGAGGACGGTCACGGACTGCTTGCGCTTGCGGTCGATGCGGACACCGACCATGTCGCGCTTGTCGATCTCCATCTCCAGCCAGGCACCCCGGGACGGGATGATCTTGGCGGTGAAGATGTCCTTGTCGGACGTCTTGTCGATGGAGGAGTCGAAGTAGACACCCGGCGAGCGCACCAGCTGGGACACCACGACACGCTCGGTGCCGTTGATGACGAAGGTGCCCTTGTTGGTCATGAGCGGGAAGTCGCCCATGAAGACCGTCTGGGACTTGATCTCGCCGGTCTCGTTGTTGGTGAACTCGGCGGTGACGAAGAGCGGCGCGGCGAACGTGAAGTCGCGCTCCTTGCACTCGTCGATCGAGTTCTTGGGAGGCTCGAAGCGGTGGTCCCGGAAGGTCAGCGACATCGACCCACTGAAGTCCTCGATCGGAGAGATCTCCTCGAAGATCTCCTCCAGACCGGACTTGGTGGGGACGTCCTGTCCACTCTCAAGAGCCGCCTCGACCCGAGCCTTCCAGGCGGCATTGCCGAGCAGCCAGTCAAAACTCTCGGTCTGGAGCGCGAGAAGGTTCGGAACCTCAAGAGGCTCCTTGATCTTTGCAAAGGAGATGCGCAGCGGGGCAGTGCTGGCGCCGTTGTTCGTATTCGCGGTCGAGGCGTTGCGCGAGGCGGCCAAGAGGGGGTCCTTCCGAGGGCTCGGACTCACTACGCGCGTACCGGTCCCAAGCGAGGCACAGAGATGGAAGTCCCAGGTCAGGGATGGATCAATCCGTAGTGCTCATGCGAGGGGATGCCCCTGGTGACGGGCAGGGGGCAGTTAACAGGCAGCGCAAAGGGTCAGTGTAGCCACTTGGCACACTGATGTCCAGTCCGGATATTCAGGACCCTCGTTGTTCTCAACTCCGCGCTACTTCGCGCCGTACGGCGCACATCGATACTGCCCACTCGGCCGCCGATCCATGCCTCGGATACGGATCGTTGTGGCGGCGCGTCCTGAGAATTGCGCGCTGCGTGCGGTTCGTCAAGGCCCCCTCCCCCCGGCTGGCTGCTGGGATCGTCACTGACCAGGGGCTGACCTGGGCCTGAGGCGCACGGTGAAGATCACCATACTCGGCGGCGCCAGAAGTGCAACGCAGCCCCCGCGGTACGCCGAAGGGCGACCACCCGGTTGGGTGATCGCCCTTGGCTGAGCTCCTCGTGCCCCTCCCGGGTCCTGGAAGGACCGGGAGGTACGGCGTGTCGCGGGACGTATCAGTGGAACTGACCGCACTGTGACACGGAACTCACAGAGTCACTGGGTGACGCTGAGGTGATGCGGGGTCACTTGACCTCGACGGAGGCGCCGGCGCCCTTGAGGGACTCGGCGGCCTTCTCAGCGGCCTCCTTGGCGACCTTCTCCAGGACGGGCTTCGGGGCGCCGTCCACGAGGTCCTTGGCCTCCTTCAGACCCAGGGAGGTCAGCTCACGCACGACCTTGATGACCTGGATCTTCTTCTCGCCGGCACCGGTGAGGATGACGTCGAACTCGTCCTGCTCCTCGACGGCCTCGGCGGCGGCAGCAGCGCCACCGGCGGCGGCAACGGCGACCGGGGCAGCGGCGGTGACGTCGAACTTCTCCTCGAACGCCTTCACGAAGCCGGCGAGCTCAAGGAGGGTCATCTCCTCGAACTGGGCAAGCAGGTCGTCCTGGGTGAGCTTCGCCATGATGGGCGATCCCTTCACTAAATCGGCGTGTGCCGGATGTATATGACGGCGGGCGTTCGGCCCGCTGCGATCAGCGCATGGAAACAGCGCTGATCAATGCGCGAGCCGAGTTACTCGGCACCGCCCTGCTCGGCCTGCTTGGCACGAAGCGCCTCCGCGGTGCGGACGAACTTCGAGGGAAGCGCCTGGAAGAGCGCGGCAGCCTGGGACTGCTTGCCCTTCATGGCGCCCGCCAGCTTGGCGAGCAGAACCTCGCGGGACTCGAGGTCCGCAAGCTTCTTGATCTCATCGGCGGACATCGCCTTGCCATCAAGGACACCGCCCTTGATGATCAGGTTGGGGTTGTCCTTGGCGAAGTCACGAAGACCCTTCGCCGACTCCACCGGGTCACCGGTGACGAAGGCAACCGCCGTCGGACCGTTGAACAGGTCGTCGAGCGTGTCGATCCCGGCCTCGTTGGCCGCAATCTTGGTCAGCGTGTTCTTCACCACGGCGTACTGGGCGTTCTCACCGAGTGAGCGGCGCAGCTGCTTGAGCTGTGCCACGGTGAGACCCCGGTACTCGGTCAGCACGGCGGCGTTCGAGCCGCGGAACTGGTCCGCCAGCTCGGCTACCGCGGCAGCCTTGTCGGGCCTTGCCATGAGCATCGGCCTCCTTCCGGGTGATGAGGACCGCGCGGACCCGAAGGAGGAGACTGTGCAAAACGAAACGCCCCGGCGCAGGCGCACGGGGCTGAGCTCAACCGAATGGAATCCGGGAGCTTGACACTGTGTCACCTGCGCAGGCCGTCCGCAGCTAGCGGATTCCTTCGGTCGCCGCACCCTCAGAAGAGCACGCGGCAACGACCAGCGGTCTTTGGCTTCTGGGGAAGAGTACGTGAGCGGCTCCGCGAGAAGCAAATCGCCCCGTACGGCCTGGTCAGGTGGGGTGTGCCCGACAAGCGATAGAGCGCCGGGGCATCGATCCGATCCGGCGCGACCGGCCGTGAACGAGCCCGGCGGGTCCTCGGAGAGGGACCGTGGAGCGACTTCCAGCCGCCTGTACGGGCGCTCTGGGCCCCCACCCACCCCAGAGGCATCACCAGCCTCACTGAGGACAGCTGAGCCGCTCCAGGGGATCCGGGCCCGAACCGCGCGGGGCGACGCGCCAGCGGGGCCGGTGCGGCGCTCACCACCCCGCGACGGGAATGAGCGGCGCCGCTTCCGGGGCCGATGGCCCCCAGGCCCAGCGCCCCCGTCGGGCCGACCCGGTCGACGACCGGGAGGACTCCCCGACAGGGCGCCCGGCGGGAGAGGTTCTAGCTCTGGGCGGAGCCCTCGTCGAGCTTCTCCAGCTCCTTCATCTCCTTGCTGAGGTCACCGAGCTCCTTGAAGAGCTCCATCAGGTCCGCGGTCTCGCTCGCCGGCGGAGCCTTCACCGACGCCTTGGTGCCGTAGTCGGAGTAGTCGGCGCTGGTGACGAGCTTGCCCTTGCCCTCGGGGAAGTTCATCGTGACGTTCATCCGGACCGGATAGTCATCATCGTTCACCCAGACCTCGGTCTCGAAGCCCTTCATCTTGGACTTCTTCATCTTCGCCAGGAGGTCGTCCCGCTCCTTCTTCCCCAGCAGGTCGAGCTTCGACTTCATCATCTCTTCGAAGGTGAGCGTGCCCTTGTAGTGCTGGGTCTCCACGCCGTCGATCTTCTCCGTGCCGACCTTCTTCACGTTCGGCGAATCCAGCAGGAGCGCCAGCTGCTGGGCCGGGTCCTGGTTCATGTCCTCCATGCCCCCGGTCATCTGCTTCTGCAGCTCGGGGTCGCCGGACATGTCGGCGATCGCGCCGAAGTCCATCTTCATCCAGCGCTTGCCATCCATCTCCTTGGCGGACTTGGCGCCCATGTCCACGTAGATGACGTCGTCGACCATGACCATGCGCGACTTCCCGGGCGCGTCGGCGATGTCCTCCATGCCGGTCACGGTCATGTCCATCAGCACCGGGTCCCAGCCGACGACGCCGGACATCTGCATGTCGAGCTTCTCGCCACCGGCCGTGCCGTCGGAGCCCTTCATGGTGATGTCGACCTTCGCCGACTTCGCCGCCGCGGTGTTCTTGTGCGCGGCGGTGAGCACCTGCGCAACGGAACGTTCCTTCGTGCCCGACTCACTGCCACAACCGGCCACACCGGCGATGACGGCGACCGCCGTCAGCGACATGCCCGCGCGCTTCCATGCGGTCTTGCCCATGCCCCACCCCTTGAAGATTCTTTACGAATGTTTGAACGGTAACCGAAGCCTCTGACAGCGGCGCAACAGAAAAACCGGCCCCCTCACCTCGTAAGAGGCTTGGGGACCGGCTTTCGTTGTACGGAAACCCGCGACTGCTGTGTGGATCACACAGCGGCCGGGTCCTCCTCGACGAGGAGGTTGCGGGTGCGGTTGGAGTCCAGCGGAATGCCGGGGCCCATGGTGGTGGTCAGGGTCGCCTTCTTGATGTAGCGGCCCTTGGCGGCGGACGGCTTGAGACGGAGGATCTCCTCCAGCGCCGCGGCGTAGTTCTCGACCAGCTTCGTCTCGTCGAAGGAGACCTTGCCGATGATGAAGTGGAGGTTCGAGTGCTTGTCGACGCGGAACTCGATCTTGCCGCCCTTGATGTCCGTCACAGCCTTGACGACATCGGGGGTGACGGTGCCGGTCTTCGGGTTCGGCATCAGACCACGCGGACCGAGCACACGGCCGAGGCGGCCGACCTTGCCCATGAGGTCCGGGGTGGCGACGACGGCGTCGAAGTCCAGACGGCCCTTCGCAACCTCGTCGATCAGTTCGTCGGCGCCGACGATGTCGGCGCCCGCGGCACGCGCGGCCTCGGCACGGTCACCGGTCGCGAAGACCAGGACCCGGGCGGTCTTGCCGGTGCCGTGCGGAAGGTTCACGGTGCCACGGACCATCTGGTCCGCCTTGCGCGGGTCGACACCCAGACGCATGGCGACCTCGACAGTCGCGTCGAACTTGATGGAGGTGGTGTCCTTGGCCAGACGGACGGCCTCAAGCGGGGCGTACACGCGCTCCCGGCTGATCTTGGCGTCCGCAGCGCGGAGAGACTTGCTGCGCTTCACTTCAGCTCCTGTGTTTCAGGGTGTGGAGTTGTGGTGCGGACCAGCGCTTGGCCCTACCACAGAGGTCAGACGGGGGCTGTCAGCCCTCGACCGTGATGCCCATGGAACGGGCGGTGCCGGCGATGATCTTCTCGGCGGCGTCGAGGTCGTTGGCGTTCAGGTCGGGCATCTTGGTGGTGGCGATGTCACGGACCTGGTCGCGCGTCAGCTTGGCGACCTTGGTCTTGTGCGGCTCGCCGGAGCCCTTGTCCACACCCGCGGCCTTGAGGATCAGCTTGGCGGCCGGCGGAGTCTTGGTCACGAAGGTGAAGGAACGGTCTTCGTAGACCGTGATCTCCACCGGCACGACCATGCCACGCTGCGACTCGGTCGCGGCGTTGTAGGCCTTGCAGAACTCCATGATGTTGACGCCGTGCTGACCCAGGGCGGGGCCGACCGGCGGAGCCGGGTTGGCCGCGCCGGCCTGGATCTGGAGCTTGATAAGCCCCGTGACCTTCTTCTTCTTGGGAGGCATTGCTCTCTCCGGGTCCTAGTGAGAGTTTCCAGCACTCCACCCGATCATCCGGATGGAGGCATACCGCACAACGATAACGGGTATAGGTGCGCGGTTAAAAACCGACAGGTCAGAACGGCCACGAGGGCTGTTCTGACCTGGTCGGAAGCTATTGCGTACGCAGTGAGCGGCGTACGGCTAGTTCTTCTGGATCTGGTCGAAGCTCAGCTCGACCGGCGTCTCACGGCCGAAGATCTCGACCAGGCCCTTGACCTTCTTCGAGTCAGCGTTGATCTCGTTGATGGTCGCCTGGAGCGTGGCGAACGGACCGTCGGTGACGGTGACCGAGTCGCCGACCTCGAAGTCCAGCACCTGGACCTCGACGCGACGGGCGGGAGCGGCCTTGCCCTCGGCCTCGGCAGCCTCGCGGGCCGCCTTCTCCTCCGCCTCGGGGGCGAGCATCTTGACGATCTCGTCCAGCGTCAGCGGGTACGGGTCGTAGGCGTTGCCCACGAAGCCGGTGACTCCGGGGGTGTTGCGGACGACGCCCCAAGACTCGTTGGTGAGGTCCATGCGGACCAGGACGTAACCGGGAAGCTTGTTCTGGCGGACGTTCTTGCGCTCGCCGTTCTTGATCTGGACGATCTCTTCCTCGGGCACTTCGGCCTGGTAGATGAACTCCTCGACGTTCAGCGAGACGGCACGCTGCTCCAGGTTCGCCTTCACGCGCTTCTCGTAGCCGGCGTAGGTGTGGATGACGTACCACTCGCCGGGCAGGAGACGCAGTTCGTCGCGGAGCGCGGCGATCGGATCGACCGGGGCCTCGGGCTCGGCCTCGGCGCTCGCGGTGTCGTCAGCGTCGCCCTCTGCTTCGGCTTCGGCAGCCTCATCAGAGTCGACAGTGTCGACAGCGTCGTCGGCGTCGTCGTGCACAGCAGCCTCTTCGGCCGGCTCACCGGCCGCTGCGTCGGCAGCCTCGGCCTGGTCCTCGTCGGCCGCCTCAACGATGTCGAGCTCGTCCTCTGAGGACTCGGCGGATTCGAAGCTCTCGCCCGGCTCGACGGCCTCGTTCAGGTTCGGGTCAGACACGGTGGCTGCTTCTTTCTGGATACAGATGGGTGGAACGTACGAAAGGCTGCCGCCATGCCGACGCCCTCCGTGGGATCAGCCGAAGACGTACTTGACGGCTTCCTGGAACCCATAGTCCATCACGGTCACCAGACCGATCATGATGACAACGAAGACAATCACCACTGTGGTGTACGTCGTCAGCTGGTTGCGCGTCGGCCAGACGACCTTGCGCAGCTCGGCGACGATCTGCCGGTAGAAGAGCGCGAGACGGCCCAGAGGGCCCTTCTTTCCACGCTTACCGCCCTTGCGGGACTTCTTCTGAGGCGCTTCGTCCTCGGCATCAGGCGTGTCGATGGAGCCCACGGCGTCCGTCACTTTCTTTCACCTGATTCCGGGTCGTGGCCGTGCCGCACCCGGTGGAGCCACACGGCGGTTCATCTATTGCACGTACATGCGCACACAGCCTGGCGAAGGCTTGTGTAGCAGGGCCGGAGGGACTTGAACCCCCAACCGCTGGTTTTGGAGACCAGTGCTCTACCAATTGAGCTACGACCCTTTGTGGCTTCCCCAACCTACCGTATCCAAGGACGTGGTCGGTTCGGGCCAACGACGAGTGAGTGTACGTGGTCGTCGGCCCGACGTCGAACAGATAGCGTCCCAGCGCTCCTTGCGTCCCTCTTGTACCGACCTCGTCGCCGACTTGTACCGGTCTCGTACCGACGCGGCGCTGCCCCGGCGGGTCGACCGTCACCGACCCGGGCGACGCCGGGTGTCCGCGGGACGAAACACTTGTGCCGGACACAATTGCCGTCTGGGACCATGGACCTCATGAGCGCTGCAACCTCTCCCACCGAGCGCCGGGTCTCCGCGCGCATCGCCGCGATCTCCGAATCCGCGACCCTCGCCGTCGACGCCAAGGCAAAGGCCCTCAAGGCCGCCGGACGCCCGGTGATCGGCTTCGGTGCCGGTGAGCCCGACTTCCCGACGCCCGACTACATCGTCGAGGCCGCGGTCGAAGCCTGCCGAATCCCGAAGTTCCACCGCTACACCCCGGCGGGCGGCCTGCCGGAGCTGAAGAAGGCCATCGCGGAGAAGACCCTGCGGGACTCCGGCTACGAGGTCGACCCGGCGCAGATCCTGGTGACCAACGGCGGGAAGCAGGCGATCTACGAGGCGTTCGCCGCGATCTTGGACCCGGGTGACGAGGTCATCGTGCCCGCCCCCTACTGGACCACCTACCCCGAGTCGATCCGGCTCGCGGGTGGCGTGCCGGTGGACGTCGTCGCCGACGAGACCACCGGCTACCGGGTCTCGGTCGAGCAGCTGGAAGCCGCGCGCACCGAACGTACGAAGGTGGTCCTCTTCGTCTCCCCGTCCAACCCGACCGGCGCCGTCTACAGCCGCGAGGACACCGAGGCGATCGGCCGCTGGGCCGTGGAGCACGGGCTGTGGGTGCTCACCGACGAGATCTACGAGCACCTGGTGTACGGGGACGCGGCCTTCACCTCCCTGCCCGCGGTGGTGCCCGAGCTGCGCGACAAGTGCATCGTCGTCAACGGCGTCGCCAAGACGTACGCGATGACCGGCTGGCGCGTGGGGTGGGTCGTGGGCCCGAAGGACGTGGTGAAGGCCGCGACCAACCTCCAGTCGCACGCCACGTCCAACGTCTCCAACGTGGCGCAGGCCGCTGCCCTGGCCGCCGTGTCCGGGAACCTGGACGCGGTCGCCCAGATGCGCGAGGCCTTCGACCGCCGCCGCCGGACCATCGTCCGGATGCTCAACGAGATCGACGGCGTCGTCTGCCCCGAGCCGGAGGGCGCCTTCTATGTGTATCCCTCCGTGAAGGCCCTGCTCGGCAAGGACATCCGCGGCAAGCGCCCGCAGTCCTCGGTGGAGCTGGCCGCGTTGATCCTGGACGAGGTCGAGGTCGCCGTGGTCCCGGGTGAGGCGTTCGGCACCCCCGGTTATCTGCGCCTTTCCTATGCGCTGGGCGACGAGGACCTCGCCGAGGGCGTCTCGCGCATCCAGAAGCTGCTGGCCGAGGCCACCGACTGACGGTTCGGGCCGCTACCGCCCCTCCGGATCGGCTCCTGCCCTGGGTGACGCCCATGGCAGGAGCCGATTCTTCGTTCGGGCAAGACCCGATCAGGGAATCCGGTTACCTCTCGGCGTGGCGGTGCGGCAAGATCTTGGAATGGACCATGTACGTGACGTCAGCCGGCTCCCCAAAGCCCATCTCCATCTGCACTTCACCGGCTCGATGCGGCCCTCCACCATGCTCGAACTGGCTGATAAGTACGGCGTCCATCTGCCTGACGCCCTGACCGGGGGCGAGCCTCCGAAGCTGCGCGCCACCGATGAGCGCGGCTGGTTCCGCTTCCAACGCCTCTATGACATCGCGCGCTCGTGCCTGCGGGCTCCCGAAGACATCCAGCGGCTGGTGCGGGAGGCCGCGGAGGAGGACGTCAGGGATGGTTCCGGTTGGCTGGAAATACAGGTCGATCCGACGTCGTACGCGCCGCTCCTCGGTGGGTTGATCCCCGCCCTGGAGATCATCCTGGACGCGGTGGACCGTGCAGCCCGCGAGACCGGTCTGGGGATGCGGGTGCTGGTCGCCGCGAACCGCATGAAGCACCCGCTGGAGGCCCGAACGCTGGCCCGGCTCGCCGTGCGGTACGCCGACCAGGGGGTCGTGGGCTTCGGGCTGTCCAACGACGAGCGCCGGGGCATGGCCAGGGACTTCGACCGTGCGTTCGCCATCGCCCGTACCGGAGGTCTGCTGGCTGCGCCGCACGGCGGGGAACTGAGCGGCCCATCGTCGGTGCGGGACTGCCTGGACGACCTCGACGCGTCCCGGATCGGCCACGGGGTGCGTGCGGCGGAGGATCCCCGGCTGCTGCGGCAACTCGCCGACCGCGGGGTGACCTGTGAGGTCTGCCCCTCGTCGAACGTGGCCCTGGGCGTGTACGAGAAACCCGAGGACGTGCCGTTGCGGACGCTGTTCGACGCCGGAGTGCCGATGGCGCTCGGCGCGGACGACCCGCTGCTGTTCGGTTCCCGGCTGGCGGCCCAGTACGACTTCGCGCGCAAGCACCACGGTTTCACGGACGAGGAGTTGGCGGAGTTGGCCCGGCAGTCCGTGCGGGGGTCCGCGGCTCCCGTAGACGTCCGGGCACAGTTGCTGGCCGGGATCGACGACTGGTTGGCCGGCTAGGGAGTGTCTTTCGTCCCGGGCGGGCGGATGCCGCTCAGCAGCGTACGGGCGAGGTCCGCGGCGAACCGGTCGAGCGGGGGCGCGGCCACTCCGCCCGGGGCGCTGTCGTAGGCGAAGGCCAGGTGGGCGCAGGCGCCGAGCAGGAGTGAGGCGGCGGCGTAGGTGTCGGCGTCCGCGGCGATGCGCCCGACCTCCTGCTCGGCCCGCAGATACCGGTCGAGGCCCTGGATGGGCTTGTGGGGTCCGGTGCCCAGGGCACGCAGTGCGGCTTCGTGGCGGGCCTTGAGTCGGGGGTCCGCGTAGAGCGATGCCGCGATCGGAACGGTCTGGGCGTAGAACCGGGCCGCCTGTCGGGCCACTTCGGCGAGATTGCCTTCGAGGCTTCCGGCACCCGGGCTGGCGGTGAGATCGCCCAGGAGCGGCCCCAGTTTCGGCAGTCGCTCGTCGAGGACAGCGATGAACAGTTCCTCCTTGCTGGCGAAGCTCTTGTAGAGGGCGGCCTCCGAGCAGGCCGCCGCCTTGGCGATCTCCTTCGTGGTGGTGCGGGCCAGCCCCAGGCTGAGCATCAGGTCGTACGCGGCGTCGAGGATGCGGGCACGTGCCGGCTTCTGCATGGTCTTCGGGTCCTCTGACTGATTTCGATCCTGCACTTGACTAGTGAGTGAGTACTTACCCACTCTAGGGGGTGAGTGAACACTTACCCCCTTGGAGGCGTGCCCGATGAGATACACCGTTTTCGGAGCGACGGGCGGAGTCGGTCGGGAGATCGTCACCCAGGCGCTGGCCGCCGGCCACGAGGTGACGGCCGTGGTCCGCGATCCGTCCCGCTTCACCGTCACCGACCCGGGCCTCACGGTGTTCACGGCCGACGGGTTGCAGCCCGAGGCCCTGCGGTCGGCCGTTGCGGGCCGGGACGCCGTGCTCTCGGGCCTGGGCGCGCGCAGCCGGGCGGACGCGGGGATCGCCACGACCCTGACCCGCTCGGTACTGGCCGCGATGGAGACGGAGGGCACCCGTCGGCTGGTGGTGGTGAGCGCGTCGCCCCTCGGCGGGCCCCCGGAAGGGGCGGGCCTCGTCGACCGGGCGACCACGCGCGTGGTCTCCGCCGTGTTCAAGGACATCTATCGGGATCTGCGGGCCATGGAGGAGGCATTGGCCCACAGCGCCACCGACTGGACCGCCGTGCGCCCGCCCATGCTCCTGGACAAGCCGCTGACCGGCGTCTACCGCACGGCGATCGGGAGCAACCCGCGCGCCGCCCGGACCATCGGCCGGGCGGACGTGGCCCATGCGATGCTCGCGCAGGTGTCCCGGGGCGAGACGGTGGGACGGACCGTGGGAGTGGCGTACTAGAGCGTGTCGCGCGGGACGCGCCGCCGGCCGGGCTCGGGCAGCCCGGCGCCCTCGTCGGAGCCGAGGCTGACGCCGACGGTCACCGGCTCGTTGACGAGGGTGATCCCGAAGGCGTCCTCCACTCCGGCGACGACCTCGCGGGCGAGGGCGAGCAGATCGTCGGTGGTGGCCGCGCCCCGGTTGGTGAGCGCGAGGGTGTGCTTGGTCGAGATGCGGGCCGGGCCGCTGCCGTACCCCTTGGTGAAGCCGGCGCGGTCGATCAGCCAGGCCGCTGAGGTCTTGGTGCGTCCGTCGCCGGCGGGATAGGCGGGCGGGGCGACCTCGTCCCCGAGGCGTTCGCGGACGCGGTCGAGGAAGGCCGTGTACTGCGCGGCGCTCAGGATCGGATTGGTGAAGAAGGACCCCGCCGACCAGGTGTCGTGGTCCTCGGGGTCAAGGACCATGCCCTTGCCCGCGCGCAGCTTCAGCACCGCGCGCCGGGCCTCGGCGAGATCGGCGCGCTCGCCAGCCTCGACACCAAGGAGCCGGGCCGTCTCCGCGTACCGAATGGGAGCGGAGAGCCCGCCGGTCTCCTCCAGTCGGAAGCGGACCCTCAGCACGACGTAGCGGTCGGGGTGTTCCTTAAAGCGGCTGTGGCGGTAGGAGAAGGCGCATTCGGTGTTGGTGAGGGTGACCGTACGGTCCTCGTGCCGGTCGTAGGCGACGACCTCGGTGATGGTGGAGGAGACCTCCTGGCCGTACGCGCCGACGTTCTGGATCGGGGTCGCGCCGGCGGAACCGGGGATGCCGGCCAGGCATTCGATGCCGGCCAGACCCTCGGAGACGGTGCGGGTCACCGCATCCGTCCAGATCTCGCCCGCGGCGAGCTCCAGTTCGGGGCCGTCGAGTCGGAACCCGCGGGTGGCGATGCGCAGGGCCGTTCCCTCGAAGCCCTTGTCCCCGATGACCAGATTGCTGCCGCCACCGATGATCAGCAGCGGGGTGCCGGTGGTGTCCGCTTCCCTGACGGCCGCGACCACCTCGTCATCCGTGGTGGCCGTCAGGAGCCGGGTGGCGGGGCCGCCGAGCCGGAAGGTGGTCAGGGGGGCGAGGGGGGCATCGTGGAGTTCCTGCACGGGACCAGGGTACGGGCCCGGCGTGCGCCTTCCGGGGGTGCGGCTCCCTGTGGCAGGAGCCGCGCCCCCGGAGACGCGGCGGGTCAGACGGTGGCCGTCGGGCGGGCCGGTGTACGGGCCGACGGGATCCCGTCCTGGGTGGAGTTCGTCCGTCCGTCCATTAGGAACGCGGCGACCGCACCGATGGCCACGGCACCGGCACCGATCCAGAGCGCCGGCACAATGCCGTCCGTGAACGTCCACGGAGTGCCGTAGCCGCCTTGCGCGGCGAACACCGCTCCCAGGGATGCGACGCCCAGCGCTCCGCCGACCTCCCGGAGGGCGTTGTTGGCTCCGGACGCCATGCCCTGTTCGGCGGGCTGCACGCTGGACATGACCAGACTGGCGGCGGGTGCGAAGAAGAGCGCCATGCCGAAGCCGCCGACGATCTGTGCGGGCAACATGGCCGCGTACGACATCCCGGGTTCCAGGACCAGTGCGAAGAGTGCGAGGCCGAGCGACTGGAAGGTGAGGCTCGCGATGACGATGGGCCGGCCGCCGATCCGGTCCGAGAAGTACCCGGCGAGCGGTGCGACGAGGAGCGGCATCCCGGTCCACGGCAGCATCCGCAGGCCGGCCTCGGTGGGCGAGTAGCCGAGGACGCTCTGCATGTACTGGCTGAGGAGGAAGATCGATCCGAACATCCCCAGGAACATCAACAGGCTCGCCGCGTTGACCCCGGCGAACGTCCGGTCGCGGAACAGTCGCATCGGGAGCATGGGGTGTCGGCTGACGCTGCCGTGGCGGACGAACGCCAGCAGGAGTGCGGTGCCCACGGTCGCGCTGGTGAGGACTCCGGCGCTGGTCCAGCCGTCCGTGTGCCCGTTGACCAGGGCGTAGACGACTCCGAACAGACCGCCGCTCACCAGCAGGGTGCCGGGGACGTCGAGCCGGGGGTCAGGTGCGTGGGACTCCTTCAGCCGTAGCCGGGCGAGAGGCAGGAGGACCAGGCCGATCGGCACATTGAGCCAGAAGATCCACTGCCAGGAGATGTGTTCGGTGAGACTGCCGCCGATGAGCGGGCCGCTGGCCACCGCCACCCCCGTCACCGCGCCCAGGACGCCCAGGGCCGCGCCCCGCCGTGCGGGCGGGACGGCGACCGTGAGCAGGGTGAGGGCCAGCGGCATCATGATCGCGGCGCCGACGCCCTGCACCGCGCGGGCGGCGATCAGGGAGTCGATACCGGGGGCGAGGGCGGCTCCGGCGGAAGCCGCGGTGAAGATCGACAGTCCGATGGTGAAGAGCCGGCGGCGGCCGAATCGGTCACCGAGCGCCGCCCCGAACAGCAGCAGCACGGCGAAGGTGAGGGTGTAGGCGCTCACCGTCCATTCCAGGTCCGCCAGCGCCCCGCCGAGGTCTTCGCGGATCGCGGGCAGTGCGGTGGTGACGACGAGGTTGTCGAGGGCGGCCATGAAACTGGCCGCGCTCGTGATGACGATGGCCCAGGTGGTGCCGCCCCGACCTGCCGATGGTGGTTGGTTCACTACTTCCCCCTAAATTAGTAATTGATCACTAACTTTTCTGGGCAGAAAACTCCCCGCCCGGCAGCGAGCCCGGGCGAGGGGTGCCCCTTGCCATGCGAGTTCCAAAAGATCCGGACGGAAAGGTCAGATCGCCAGACCTCGGCGGCAGCTGGTCACGGTGCGTCACCGCTCTGCGGTCTGGCAACGGCGGAGCGAGCGCCCAACGGAACCCCTCACGCCGGGAGGGCGTCACAGGCCCCGGCGGTCGACGCTCCTGCGGACTCGTCCGGTTGTCGACCGTCTTCCTCCCGGCCCTGTTCGTGGCCGTCCGGCGTCTGCTGGGGAAACTGTCCGCCGAAGCCGGCCCACACCCGGTGCCCCCCGGGAAATCCCAGGGTCGCCAGCGTATTGATCAACATGCCGGAGCTCATGAACTCGGTGGTGGCCTCCAGGTCGCCCCCGAACGCGAGGGACGCGCGGTCCCAGATCGCGACCCACTCGCCGCGGATCAACTCACCGAACTCATGATCGCCCGCCGCCTCGGCCGAAGCCACGGCGACGTACGTCTGCATCTGCATCAACAGCCGCTCGTGATCGTCGAGAAGCCCTAGATACGCCTCCGCCATCACATCCTTCGGAGGGGCGTCGGGCCGCTCGGCCAGGGCGCCGGAGAACGCGGTGACGGTCTCTTCGAGACAACGCACGCTCGCAGCCAGGAACAACTCCCGCTTGTTCTTGAAGAGGCGGAACAGATACGGCTGCGAGACACCGACCCGCTTGGCGATGGCCTCGGTGGAGGTGCCGGCATAGCCGCCCATCGCGAACTCGCTGATCGCCGCCCGGACGACGCTCTCGCGCCGCTCCTCTGCGCTCATCCTGGCCATAACCAGTAAGTTAGTGACCAATCACTAAGCTCGTCAACCGTTCACGTGATCCGGCGGCCGGGGCTCCGCATGGATCAGGGGCGCCCCTCCCGTATGGAAGGACGCCCCTGATGGAACCGCACATCGGTCTCAGGCGAGCTGCACCACGGCGCGGGACATGGTCAGAACCTTCTCACCGGCGCTCGTCGCGATCAGGTCGACGCGTACCCGACGGTCCTCCAGCAGGGCCGCGACCTTGCCACCGACCTCGATCACAGCGCCCTTCTCGTCGTTCGGCACCACGACGGGCTTGGTGAAACGGACGCTGTACTCCACCAGCGCGCCCGGGTCCCCGGTCCAGTCGGTCACCACGCGGGCGGCCTCGGCCATGGTGAACATGCCGTGGGCGATCACATCCGGAAGCCCGACCTCGACGGCGAACTTCTCGTTCCAGTGGATCGGATTGAAGTCCCCGGAAGCACCCGCGTACCGAACCAGAGTGGCGCGATCCACGGGAAAGCTCCGCACCGGCAGCTCGGTGCCGACCTCGACGTCGTCGTAAGAGATCCTCGCCGTCATCACGCCTCCTCGGCGGCGCGCGCCACCAGCTTGGTCCACGCGGTCACCACGTGCTCACCGGCCTCGTCGCTCACCTCGCCGCGAATGTCGACGACCTCATTGCCCGCCAGCGTCTTGATGCTCTCGATGGTGGAGACGACGGTCAGCCTGTCCCCCGCCCGCACCGGCCTGGCATACGCGAAACGCTGCTCCCGGTGCACCACGCGGGCGTAGTCGAGACCCAGCAGCGGGTCCTGGACGACGGCCTCGGCGGCCCGGAAACTGATCGCGAAGACAAAGGTCGGCGGGGCGATCACATCGGGGTATCCAAGCGCCTTCGCGGCCTCCTGGTCGACGTACACGGGATTGTCGTCCCGCACCGCCTCGGCGAACTCGCGGATCTTTTCCCGGCCGACCTCATAGGGCGAGGTGGGCGGATAGGTCCGCCCCACGAAGGACTGGTCGAGCGCCATGAACTGGCTCCCTCCTGACAGATTTGACCATTCTGATCAACGGCCCGAGTTATCGGGACGCCGGGCCGTCGCAACAAATGCCACGAGGCCGCCCCCGAAAAAAGGGGGCGGCCTCGTGGGACGAACCTGATCAGCGCGTCTCGCGATGCGCAGTGTGCGCCTTGCAGCGCATGCAGTGCTTCTTGAGCTCAAGACGGTCCGGGTTGTTACGCCGGTTCTTCTTGGTGATGTAGTTCCGCTCCTTGCACTCCACGCAGGCCAGCGTGATCTTCGGGCGGACGTCGGTGGCAGCCACGTGAGTGCTCCTTGGACGGACTTAAACGACAGAGGTTGAACGCATAAAAGAGTAGCCGATCGGAGGACCGACCCCACAATCGGCTACTGTGTGTAGCGGTGACCGGACTTGAACCGGTGACACAGCGATTATGAGCCGCTTGCTCTACCGACTGAGCTACACCGCTGCGATATCGGATCACCTCGCCCGAAGGCGAGGATCCCCGACATCAGAGCCCCAATACGGAATCGAACCGTAGACCTTCTCCTTACCATGGAGACGCTCTACCGACTGAGCTATTGGGGCGAGCGATGAAGACATTACACGGTCGCCCGCCGATCGCCCAAATCCGTTTCGTCGCCTGATGGCTGCGGCGACCGCTTTGCTCTTCCGGACCCTCGGTGGCCCCTTCCCGCGCCCTTGCAACGGCCCCCTCGAAGCCCACTGCGGCCCCCTGTGCACGCGACCTCCGTCCGACCGCACATCGGTGCTTCCACCAGCGCTCCGTCCGGGACGCCCCCGGTGTCGACCCTGCGTACGGCCGCACCAGTACGACTATTCCGCTCTTCCCCGAAGCCCGCGGCCATCGCCCCTAGGCTCGTCTCACGCTGTGTGATCTTCCCCCCGCTCACACGCCCGAGCCCCGACCTCCCCCGCAGGAGCGCGATGCCCGACAGCCAGCCGCAGCCACCCGGCGGCGCCACCGCTGACACCACCGCGCTGCTGCTCTGCGGCGCCCGGCTGACGGACGGCCGCACCGTCGACGTACGGCTCGGCGGCGGGCGGATCGAGGCGGTCGGCACCGCGGGCAGCCTCACCCCGCACTGCGCCCGGGTGGACCTCAGCGGCTATCTGCTCCTCCCCGCTCCCGCCGAACCGCACTCCCACGGCGACACGGCACTCAGCGCCGACCCGCCCGGCCCGGTCTCGTACGAGACGCAGGAAGTCCAACGGCGGGCCACCGAGGCCGCCCTGCTCCAACTGGGACACGGGGCGACGGCCCTGCGCTCCCACGTACGGATCGGAGACGTGCACGGGCTCGGCCCGCTGGAGGCCGTGTTGCAGGCCAGGCGCTCCCTACGGGGGTTGGTCGACCTGACCACCGTGGCCGTGCCGCGGCTGCTGACCGGAGTGGCGGGTTCGGACGGTCTGGCGATGTTGAGGGACGCCGTGAAGATGGGCGCGGCCGTGGTGGGCGGCTGCCCCGACGCCGACCCCGATCCGACCGGCTATGTGGAAGCGGTCCTGGAAGTGGCCGCCGAGCACGGCTGTCCGGTCGACCTCCACACCCACGGCGACGACCCGGCCCGGCTCGCACGCCTCGCGGCGATGGCCGGCGGTCTGCGCACGGGTGTGGCGATCGGGCCCTGCGCGGGACTGGCCCGACTGCCGCGCGCCGTGGCCTCCAGGGCGGCCGACCAACTCGCGGCGTCCGGGGTCACGGTGATCTGTCTCCCCCAGGGCGGCTGCGGAGCGATGGAGCAGCGCGGGACCGCACCCGTACGGCTGCTGCGGGCGGCCGGCGTACGGGTGGCGGCCGGGAGCGGCGCCCTGCGGGACGTCGCCAATCCGGTGGGGCGAGGCGACCCGCTGGAGGCCGCCTATCTCTTGGCCTCCCAGGCAGGGTTGCGGGCTGGTGACGCCTATGCGGCCGTGGCGACGGGTGCGCGCGAGGCGATGGGGCTGCCGGAAGTGCGGGTGGAGGCCGGATTTCCGGCCGAGTTGCTCGCCGTGCGGGGGGAACGGCTCTCGGCCGTACTGTCCCTCGCGTACAGCAGGATCGTCATCCACCGCGGCCGGGTGGTGGCCCGGACGAGCGCGGTACGGGAGTACTGCGACTCCGCGGTGGCCGTGGCGCTCGAACTGCCACGCCAGGGGCGCCCCTGACCACCTGCACACGACGGAAGGAGCCGGCCGTCGTTCACTCCGCGGCCACCGCACTGTCGGGCGCAGGGCGGGCTTCGGACGTACGGTCGTAGACATGCGCATTGTGATTGCTGGAGGACACGGACAGATCGCGCTCCGACTGGAGCGGCTGCTCTCGGCAGGCGGACATGAAGTCGCGGGCATCATCCGCAACCCCGACCACAGCGCCGACCTGCGCGACGCGGGGGCGGAACCCGTCGTGCTCGACCTGGAGTCGGCGTCCGTCGCCGAGGTCACCGAGGTGCTGAAGGGCGCGGACGCCGCAGTCTTCGCAGCGGGCGCGGGGCCGGGCAGCGGGGTCGCCCGCAAGGACACGGTGGACCGGGCCGCCGCGGTGCTCTTCGCGGACGCCGCCGAGCAGGCGGGCGTCCGCCGCTATCTCATCGTCTCGGCGATGGGTGCGGACTCCTCGCACCCCGGGAGCGAAGTCTTCGACGCCTATCTGCGGGCGAAGGGTGCGGCCGACGACGACGTACGGGCGCGGCCCCGCCTCGCCTGGACGATCCTGCGCCCCGGCATGTTGACCAGCGACGCCGGTACGGGTCTGGTGGAACTCAAGGCGTCGACGGGCAGGGGCCCGGTGCCGCGTGACGACGTGGCCGCCGTACTGGCGGAACTGGTCGAGACGCCGGGCACGGCCGGGTTGACGTTGGAGTTGATCAGCGGATCGGTACCGGTGGTGGTCGCCGTGAAGGACATCGCCGGCAACTGAGCCCGGCCCGTGCGATGAGTCCGGCCGTCGAACGGTCCCACTCCCGCGGGGAGTCGTCGTTTCCGAACGCCCTGCCGCCCTGCTTCCCTACTGCCTGAGGTATCGCCATGTCTGATGTGACTCCCGTGGTCGTCGAACGGACCGAGCAGCCGTACGCCTTCATCCGCGGCTCGGTCCGGATGGACTCCTTCGACCGGATCGCCGACCGACTGGGCGAGCTGATCGGGTGGCTGACGGCCCATGACGCGGAGTTCGCGGGGGCGCCGTTCTTCCGCTACAACACCTTCGACCTGGAGGGCGAGTCGGAGGTCGAGGCGGGCATCCCCGTGGTGTCCCGACCGGAGCCGGAGGGCGACATCCGCGTCGGCACGCTGCCCGCGGGGCGCTATGCCACGCTCACGCATGTCGGCCACCCGGACGGGCTGTTCGAGGTCGCCGACGCGCTGCGTTCCTGGGCCGCTCGCGAGGGTCTGGAGTGGGACATGGCAGAGGTGGCGGGGGCGGAGCGCTGGGGTTGTCGCCTGGAGTCGTATCTCACCGACCCCCGGGTGCAGCCGGACCTGAACAAATGGGTGACCGAGTTGGCCTTCCGTCTCGCGGACTGACCGTCGGCAGTGCCCGTACGCCGGGGCGGGGTCCTTGACTTCGCCCTTGGGTCCTCATCGCGGATCATCCTCGCCACGGGGCGTTCGGGTTCTTCCCGGTGTCCGCCGGCGCGGCCGATCGCCTCCGCACGCCCATCGACGTTGTCATCGAGGCAGTCCGCCGGCTCGACGTCTGAGGAGGCATCGATGAACGAACCGATCCTCGCCCGCCACTGCCTCGCCCTCGCCCTGCCCAAGGCCGCACCGGCCGTCGCCACCTCCACCGTGCTCGTCCTCGGCCGCATCTGGAACGCCAACGGCGCCGAACACTCCGTCGGCGATGCAACCCTCATGGCCCTGCTCGCCGTCGGCGCGGCCACGGCCGGTGCGTTCGCCGCAGTCGGCCGCGGTGGGAACGACGTCATCGCGGGAACGGCGTTCGCCCTGTCCGGTGGGCTCGCCCTCGCGGGCGTCGCGGGATACGCAGACGGGCTGTCACTCCCCCTCCTGCTGTGGGCGCTGGCCACCGTCACGGCGTACGCCCTGTCCGCCCGGCACCGGCGTACGGACCGTCGCACCGCCGTGGCGTGGGAGCACGGCACGATCGAGCGACGGGAGACGCACGCACATGTGGAGCGGGTCGAAGCGCTACGGGCCGGCGCCCGGATCGAGACCGCCCGGGTGGGCGCCGCGTACGCCGAGCAGCTGGCCGCCGCCCTCCTCACCCGTGCCGCGCTCCCCGGCTTCGACCCCGCCGCACTCCACGCCGCCGGCCTGCCCGAACTCCCGGCCGGTTGCACGGACGACCGCTGAGCGCCCCGTCTATCGGGCCATCCGCCTACGACCTTCCCACGCCGACGAAAAAGCCCCCCTGACTGCGTCTCCGCAGATCAGAGGGGCTTTCATCGCGTGGCGGCGCCAGGATTCGAACCTGGGTAGGCTAAGCCGACGGATTTACAGTCCGCTCCCATTGGCCACTCGGGCACACCGCCATGGGATGTCGCCGTGAACGATCCGCTGTAGTGCGGGGTTCCTTGGCGACGACGTAAACGATACCCGATGTCCGGGGGTGCTTCGCCACTGGATTGATCAGCCCTCGGGGCGGGTGCAGGTGGCTAGGCTTGGCCGAGCGGTTCGGGGACTCCGGCCGCCCTCCACGCACCCGATTCAAGGAGCCACAGGACATGGCCGACTCCAGTTTCGACATCGTCTCGAAGGTCGAGCGGCAGGAGGTCGACAACGCCCTCAACCAGACGGCAAAGGAGATCTCCCAGCGCTACGACTTCAAGAACGTCGGGGCGTCGATCGCCTGGTCCGGCGAGAAGATCCTGATGCAGGCGAACTCCGAGGATCGCGTCACCGCGATCCTCGACGTGTTTCAGACAAAGCTGATCAAGCGGGGCATCTCGCTGAAATCGCTGGACGCAGGCGAGCCCCAACTGTCCGGCAAGGAGTACAAGATCTTCGCCTCCATCGAGGAAGGCATCTCACAGGACAACGCCAAGAAGGTGGCGAAGATCATCCGCGATGAGGGACCCAAGGGCGTCAAGGCCCAGGTCCAGGGCGATGAGCTCCGGGTGAGTTCGAAGAGCCGCGATGACCTCCAGGCGGTGCAGGCACTGCTGAAGGGCCAGGACTTCGACTTCGCCATCCAGTTCGTGAACTACCGCTGATCGACCACCGGGGAGCGGGCGGGCCCAGGTCCGCCCGCCCTGGTGCGGGCAGCCGTCATGTCGGATTCCTGCCAGCCGAGATGGGTGCCCACGGCGCAGAATCGTGGTGTGGGGTACTGAACGGACCACGAGTGAGGAGCGCTGATGACCGTGGTGAGGGTGTACACGACCATGGAGAGCCCGGTGGGCGACGTCCTGCTGACGGGCGAAGAATCCGCTTCCGCCCCGGGTGGCACGGCCTTGGCTTCACTGTCGTTGCCCGAGCAGAAGGGCAGGGTGCTCGTACGGTCCGAGTGGCAGCGGTCGGCCACCGCGTTCCATGAGATCGAGCGACAGCTGGAGCGCTACTTCGCCGGTGAGCTGACGGACTTCGCCCTCCAGTACGCCGGGAGCGGGACGGAGTTCCAGCAGCGGGTCTGGCAGGAAGTGGACCGGATCCCCTATGGGACGACGGCCACCTACGGGGAGATCGCCCAGCGGATGGGCGCGTCCCGGATCGCGGTCCGCGCGGTGGGCAGCGCGATCGGACGCAATCCGCTTCTGGTGGTGCGTCCGTGCCATCGGGTGATCGGTTCGGACGGGGCACTGCACGGCTACGCGGCAGGGCTGGGGCGCAAGGAGCACCTGTTGCGGCTGGAAGGCGCGCTGGTGTCATGAACGGCCTCGCCCGATGAGCGGGGACGCCCTGTTCCCCCGCGAACCGGTCGCGCTGGGCCCCGGCGCGGTGCATCTGCCGGGGTGGTTGCCGGTCGAGCGGCAGCGGACGCTGGTGGATGCCTGTCGGGCGTGGGCCCGCGGGCCGGTGCCGCTCAGGCGCACGGCGCTCCCCGGTGGCGGTGTGATGTCGGTGCAGACGGTGTGCCTGGGCTGGCACTGGCTGCCCTACCGCTACAGCCGAACTGCGGACGACGTGAACGGCGCCGAGGTCGCCGCCTTTCCCGACTGGTTGACGGAGTTGGGACGGTCGGCGCTGGTCGCGGCGTATGGCGAGCGGTACGAAGCCTCCGGTTACAACCCCGATGCGGCGCTGGTGAACTTTTACGACGGCGCCGCGCGGATGGGGATGCACCAAGACAAGGAGGAGCACTCCGCCGCTCCGGTGGTGTCGCTGAGCATCGGGGACAGTTGTGTCTTCCGGTTCGGCAACACAGAGGGCCGGGGGCGCCCCTACACCGATGTGGAGTTGGGGTCCGGAGACCTCTTCGTCTTCGGCGGACCCGCGCGTTTTGCCTACCACGGTGTGCCGAAGGTGTACCCGGGCACCGGTGACCCGGCGACGGGGATGAGCGGCGGCCGGTTGAACATCACCTTGCGGGAGACGGGGCTCGCCGGTTGAGGCAGCCCGGTCCGGGGGTCAGCGCGAGCGCGAGTGGCCGAAGAAGATGCGGTAGACGATCAGCAGCACCAGGGAGCCTCCGATGGCTGCGGCCCAGGTGGCGCCGTCGTAGAACTCGTTGGTGATCGGCCTGTCGAGGAAGCGCGCGGAGATCCAGCCGCCGACGAACGCCCCGACGACGCCGATGATCGTGGTGCCGATGAGCCCGCCGGGGTCGCGCCCGGGAAGCAGGATCTTGGCGACGACCCCGGCCAACAGCCCGAGAACGATCCAGCTGATGATGCCCATGCCCTGAACCTGCCTTCCCTGCGGAACTCGTCGCTCACGCGATGCATAAGTTGTCGCGATGCATGAGTTGTTTTGCGGAGTTCACCATGAGACGCGCATCTTGCACCCGATGGTTGCGATCACCGCGAATGAGTCGATGTGATCCCGTGAAGGTCCATGGGCGATCACCCGTCGCTCCGGCCCTCCTCCTCGATGGGCGTCTGCCCAGCTCACGGATGATCATCCACCGAGAGAGCAGGGGATGTGCGGCCGTTGGGGCCCGTACGCAAGGGCCGCCAGGGCACGGTCGGGGTGGGCGGGCGGCGCGAGGGGTACAGGGAAGGCTGCCTCCGGGGTTGTCCCCCGGTGCGGTGCGCGCCGTGGAGGTGCCGCGGCGGGTGGGCGGACTGTGGTCAGCGGGTGGCGAACGGCTGGTCCGACGGCACGATCTCCTTGCCCAGGGGCAGCAGGGACACCGGGATCAGCTTGAAGTTGGCGATGCCCAGCGGAATGCCGATGATCGTCAGACAGAGCGCTATGCCGGTGACGATGTGGCCGAGCGCCAGCCACCAGCCGGCGAGGATCAGCCAGAGCACGTTCCCCACGCAGGAGGGGGCTCCTGCGTCATGGCGGTCCACGACCGTGTAGCCGAAGGGCCAGAGGGCGTAGACGCCGATGCGGAAGGCGGCCATGCCGAAGGGGATGCCGATGATCGTGATGCAGAGCAGCACACCGGCGAGGAGGTAGCCGAGGAACATCCAGAAACCGCACAGGATGAGCCAGATCACATTCAGGATTGTCTTCATGGTCAGCGACCTGCCATCTGTTCTAGTCGGGCGATCCGCTCCGCCATGGGCGGGTGGGTCGAGAACATCTTGGTCAGGCTCCTGCCCGGCCGGAACGGGTTCGCAATCATCATGTGGCTCGCCGTCTCCAGACGTGGTTCCGGAGGCAGCGGGAGCTGTTTGGTGCCGGCTTCGAGCTTGCGCAGGGCACTCGCCAGAGCCAGCGGGTCGCCGGTCAGCTGGGCGCCGGAGGCATCCGCCTCGTACTCGCGCGAGCGGCTGACGGCGAGCTGGATGATGGAGGCGGCGATCGGCCCCAGGATCATGATCAGCAACATGCCGGCGAGCCCCGGGCCGTCGTCGTCGGAACGGCCCGCCGGGATCAACCACGCGAAGTTCGCCAGGAACATCACGACGGAGGCCAGCGCGCCGGCGACCGAGGAGATCAGGATGTCCCGGTTGTAGACGTGGCTCAGTTCGTGGCCGATGACGCCGCGCAGTTCCCGCTCGTCCAGGATGCGCAGGATGCCTTCGGTGCAGCAGACCGCGGCGTTGCGCGGGTTGCGGCCGGTCGCGAAGGCGTTGGGGGCCTGGGTGGGCGAGATGTAGAGGCGCGGCATGGGCTGTCGGGCGGCGGTCGAGAGCTCACGCACGATGCGGTAGAGCGCAGGTGCCTCGAACTCGCTCACGGGGCGGGCGCGCATCGCCCGCAGGGCGAGCTTGTCGCTGTTCCAGTAGGCGTAGGCGTTGGTACCGAGCGCCACGACCAGCGCGACGAGCAGTCCCGTACGTCCGAAGAAGCTACCGAAGGCGATGATGAGTGCGGACAGTCCCCCGAGGAGTACGGCGGTCTTCAGCCCGTTGTGCCGGCGGTGCACGGTAGGCCCTCCAGGTGGTGCGGCAGGGGAACCCTTGTGATGGTGCTGTGGTGGTGCTCCACTCTCCAGTGGACCCTTCTGTACTGGTCAACGCCAGGCGAAGGGCCCTAGTTCCCTGGTGGGACAAGGCCGCGGACTGAGCCGTACGGGTGAAGGTCAGAACAGGCTGGTGGCTGCGAACCGGAGGACCAGCTGGGGGTAGCCGGAGAGGGCCACGCCCACCACGGCCGTCAGCGCGATCGCCACGGTGACCGCCGTGGGCGTGCGCCGCAGGGCGGGACGTGCGCCCTCCGTGCCCGGCGCGGAGGCCGTCTCGGGGACCGTCTCAGGGGCCGTCTCGGGGGCGCGGAAGAGGATCGCCGTCCAGCGCAGGTAGTAGTAGAGGGCGATCACCACATTGATGCCCATGACGACGGCGAGCCAGCCGAGCCCCGCGTCGACGGCCGAGGAGAAGACGGTCACCTTCGCGAAGAGGCCGATGATGCCGGGGGGCAGACCGGCGAGGCAGAGCAGGAAGAAGCCCAGGGCGAGGGCGGCGAGCGGACGGGTGGAGTGGAGGCCGCGGTAGTCGGAGATCCGGTTCAGCGGATGCGTGCGGGAGACCAGTGCGACCACCGCGAACGCGCCGAGGTTGACCGCCGCGTACATCAGGGCGTACGCGACGGTGGCGCCGATCTGGTCGTCGCTGGAGTAGGCGGCTGCCGCGATCGGGACCAGGATGTATCCGGCCTGACCCACCGATGACCAGGCCAGCAGGCGTACGGCGCTCCAGGGGCGGTCTGCGGACTGGCGCAGGGCGGCCACATTGCCCGCGGTCATGGTGACCGCGGCCAGGACGGCGATCGCGGGACCCCAGACGTCGGCGTACCCGGGGAAGGCGATGACGGTCACCAGGATGAGGCCGGAGAATCCGACCGCCTTGCCGACGACGGACAGATAGGCCGCGATGGGCAGGGGGGCGCCCACATAGGTGTCCGGGACCCAGAAGTGGAAAGGGGCGGCGGCCGTCTTGAAGGCGAAGCCGATCAGGGTGAGCGCGACGCCCGTCTTCGCGAGGGTGTCGAGTTGCCCGGAGACCTCGCCGATCCGGGTGGCGATCTCGGTGAGGTGGAGGCTGCCGGTGGTGCCGTAGACAAAGCTCACACCGAGCAGGGACACGGCCGTGGCGGTGACCGACGAGAGGAAGAACTTCAGCGCCGCCTCGCTGGAGCGACGGTCGCCCCGCTTGAGGCCGACGAGCGCGAAGGCGGGCAGGGAGGCCACTTCGAGCGCCACGATCAGGGTGGCCAGGTCCCGGGATGCGGGCAGCAGCGCGGCCCCGGCGGCCGAGGCGAGCAGCAGGAACCAGAACTCGCCGGCCGGAAGGTCCCGCTCGGTGTCACCGAGCGCCAGCAACGCGGTCAGCAGGGCTCCGCCGAGGACGAGGAGCTGGATCGCGAGGGTGAAGTGGTCCGCGGCGTAGCTACAGGTGTCGGGCGCGGTGGTCAGGCAGAACGTCTGCCGTTCGCCGTCGCTCAGGGGCACCAGGGCGATCAGTGCCGCGATCAGGCCGGCGATGGCCCCGAGGCCGAGCCAGCGCTTGTGGGCGGCGGGCACGAAGAGGTCGGCGACGAGGACGGCCAGCGCCACCACGGCGGTGATCGTCGGCGGGGCGATGGCGACCCAGTCGACCGACTGGACGAGGTTCGGGACGTCCGCCGCCACGGAGGTGAGGGCGCCGGCAGGGCTGCTCGTGGCCGTGATGGTGGAGGGGTCGATGGCCGTGATCACGAGTTGCCTCCTGCGAGGAGCTTCTGCACGGCCGGGTCGGTGAGACCGAGGAGGACAGCGGGCCACAGTCCGGCCAGGACGGTGAGGGCGACCAGCGGGGCCCAGGTGGCGAACTCGTAGCGCTGCACGTCGGCGAAGGGCTCCGTCTCGTGCTTCTGCTGGATCGCCCCCATGCAGACGCGGCGCACCACGATCAGGAGGTAGGCGGCGGTCAGCAGGGTGCCGAAACCGCCGATCGCCATGAAGGTGAGGAAGGCGGGTCGGTTGAGGCCGTCCGCGGGGTCGAAGGCGCCGAACAGGGCGAGCATCTCGCCCCAGAAGCCGGCGAGGCCGGGCAGCCCGAGCGAGGCGACGGCGGCGAAAGCGAGCAGTCCGCCGAGCCGGGGGGCACGGCCGTAGAGGGCAGCGCCCGTGGCGCCGGCAAGCGTGTCGAGGTCAGCCGTGCCGTAACGGTCCTTGAGCGCTCCGACGAGGAAGAACAGCAGGCCGGTGATCAGTCCGTGGGCGATGTTCGCGAAGAGGGCACCGTTGACTCCGGTGGGGGTCATGGTGGCGATGCCGAGCAGGACGAAGCCCATGTGACCGACGGAGGAGTACGCGATCAGTCGCTTGAGGTCGCCGCCCGCACCCTGTTTGGCCAGCGCGAGACAGGCCAGGGAGCCATAGATGATGCCGACGACGGCGAAGGCGGCGAGATAGGGCGCGAAGGTCTGCATCCCGTCGGGTGCGATCGGCAGGACGATGCGGACGAAGCCGTAGGTGCCCATCTTGAGCATGACGCCGGCCAGCAGCACCGAACCGACGGTGGGGGCTGCGGTGTGGGCGTCGGGGAGCCAACTGTGGAGGGGCCACATCGGGGTCTTCACTGCGAGGCCGATGCCGATCGCGAGTACGGCGATGAGCTGCGTGGATGCGGTAAGGCCCCGGCCGTTGTCAGTGGCGAGTGCCACCATGTCGAAGGTGCCGGTCTTCAGCCCGATCAGCAGCAGGCCGAGCAGCATGACCACGGAGCCGAGCAGCGTGTAGAGGATGAACTTCCAGGCGGCGGCCCGCCGTTCGCCACCGCCCCACCGGGCGATGAGGAAGTACATCGGGATGAGAACCATCTCGAAGGCGAGGAAGAAGAGCAGGAGGTCGAGGACGGCGAAGGTCGCCAGCGTCCCCGATTCGAGGACGAGCAGCAGGGCGACGAACGCCTTCGGGGAGGGGCCCGAAGGCATCTTGAAGTAGCTGTAGAGCGCGCAGAGGAAGGTCAGGAGCGCGGTGAGGACGACCAGGGGGAGGGAAATGCCGTCGACACCGAGGTGGATGCGCACGTCGAGTGCCGCGATCCAACTGATGTCCGTCGTGGCCTGCATCCTCGACGGCTGGTCATGGTCGAACCCGATGGTGAGAATGACCGCCGCGATCAGGATCGCACCGGTGACGGTGACGCCGTGGCGTAGGACCGCCTGGTCGGGGCTGGTTCCGCGCAGTCCGGGCGGGGCGGGCAGCAGTGCTGCTACGGCGCCCAGCAGTGGCGCGACGATGATGAACGCGAGAAGGAACTGCATCACGGACTCGCTGATATCGATCACGGCTCACGATCCCGCGTTGGCATGGGAGAGGACGACGGCGGCGATCACCAGGACGACGGAGCCCGCCAGCAGTGCGCTGAGGTAGGTCTGCACATTGCCGGTCTGGGCACGCCGGACGAGTTGGCCGAGCCAGTTGGTGCCCGTGGCCGCTCCGCGCACATAGGTGTCGACGACCTCGCGGTCGAGGAAGCGGACCAGGTCGGCGCCTGCTTGGACGGGCCGTACGAACAGGACGTGGTAGACGGCGTCGAGGTGGAAGCCGGTGGCCGCGTGGCGGTGCAGTGGGCCGAGGAGGATCCGACCGGGGTCGGTGGGGTCGGCTGCGCTCGCGATGTCCCCGAAGACGGGCGTGTGGGTGGTGATGGCTTCCGCTTCGGTGGCCGCGGGGGATGCGTCGGGGTGTGCCGCCACCGCTCCCATGGGCGTACGGGTCGCCAGGGTGCGGCGGGTGCGCCAGGCGGCGTAGGTGATCAGACCGCCGATGAGGGAGAGACCGACGCCGAGGACGGCGGTGACGACGGTGGGCGCGAGGCTGTGCCCGTCGAACCAGTCGTCGAAGTAGCCGTAGGTCAGTCCGAAACCCAAGGAGGGGACGGCCAGGACCCAGAGCACCCCGGTCATGGGGAGGGGTTCGCGTCCGTGGTCGGGCGCGTCGGCGCCTTGACCGCGGAAGGCCAGCAGCCAGAGGCGGGCCGCGTAGGCGGCGGTGAGGAGTGCGGTGACCAGACCGGCGATCAGGACGGTCCAGCCGGCGGCGCCCGGTGCGGTGGTGGATTCGCGCAGCGCCGTGTGCTCGGCGGCGACGAGGACGGCTTCCTTGGAGAAGAAGCCGGCGAAGGGCGGGATCGCGGCGAGGGCGAGGAGGGCGATGGTCATCGTCCAGTAGGCGTCCGGGATGCGCCGTGCGAAGCCGCCCATCCGGGACATCGCGGCGAGCGAGTTGGTGCCGGCGGCATGGATGACAACGCCTGCCGCGAGGAACAGCAGCGCCTTGAAGGCGCCGTGCGAGATGAGGTGGAAGACCGCGGCTCCACGGTCGGCGACGGCGAGGGCGCCCGCCATGTAGCCGAGTTGTCCGATGGTGGAGTAGGCGAGGACGCGTTTGATGTCGTCCTGCGCCAGGGCAGCGAGCGCCGAGCCGACCATGGTGACGGCCGCCATGACGGCGAGCACGGTCAGCGCGGCGGCGGAGGCGGCGAAGAGGGGCAGCAGCCTGGCCACGAAGTAGATGCCGGCCGCGACCATCGTCGCGGCGTGGATCAGCGCGGAGACGGGGGTGGGGCCGGCCATGGCGTCGGGCAGCCAGGTGTGCAGCGGGAACTGGGCCGATTTGCCCGCGACGCCGGCCAGGAGCAGCAGCGCGATCAGGGTGGGGTGGTCGATGCCGCCCGCCGCGACCGCGTCGAGGATGCCGGTGATCCGGAAAGTCCCGGCATCGGTGGCCAGGGCGAACAGGCCGATGAGGAAGGGGACGTCACCGAGCTTGGTGACCAGGAACGCCTTCAGGGAGGCGGCACGCGCCTCGGGCGTCTCCCAGTAGTGGCCGACGAGGAAGTACGAGCAGATGCCCATGATCTCCCAGCCGACCAGAAGCACCATGAGATCGCCGGAGTAGACGACCAGGAGCATCGCGGCGGTGAACAGCGAGACCAGGGCCGCGTACGACGCGTAGCGCGGATCGTCGCGGAGGTAGGCCGTGGAGTAGATCTGCACGCAGGAGGCGACCAGCCCGACGAGTACGGCGACCAGGGCCGCGAAGCCGTCGATGTGCAGGGCCAGGTCGATGGGGACCGAGCCGGTCGGCGTGAGCTGGGTGGCCGCGTCGATCGCCTTGTCGCCGCCTTGGCGGACGGCGACGGCGACGGCGAGAGCGGTTGCGGCCAGCGGAGGCAGGACCGCCAGCGGCCGGACGAATCCGGGGGCGGTCCGGCCGAGGAGCAGTCCGGCCGCCGCACCCAGGAAGGGAAGGAGGGGGACGAGGACGGCAAGGGTCGTGGTGGTCACGCGGTGGCCTCAGCCTTCTGCGCCGGGGAGGCCGTGTCCGGGTCGGCGGTGTCGGCGGTTTCGGCGGTGTCGTCTTCGTGGCCTTCGGCGGTGTCGCGGAGACGGTCGATGTCCGAGGTGCCGCGGTTGCGGTAGACCATCAGGACGATCGACAGTCCGATGCCGATCTCGGCGGCGGCGATGGCGATGGTGAAGAGGGTCAGGGCCTGGCCGCCGTGGAGGGCGTCGCGCAGCCAGACGTCGAAGGCGACGAGGTTCAGATTGACGGAGTTGAGCATCAGCTCAACGGACATCAGGACCAGGATCGCGTTGCGTCGGGCCAGTACGCCGTACAGGCCGACGCAGAAGAGGAGGGCCGCGAGGACCGCGGGATAGGCGAGGTGCATCAGCTCTCTCCCTCGGGTGCCGTCGCGGGTGCGCTGCCGGGCTTGTCGGACGACGGGCCGGGGGCGGGTGCACCGGGGCTCGGGGCGGTGCCGGGGGCGTCCGCGGTATCGGCCGAGGGCCCCGGGGTGGAGCCGGACGGCCCGGTGGAGGCGGGCCGGTCGGCCGCAGAAGCCGGTGAGGTCGCCGAGGTCGGCTCCGTGGCCGGGGCGGTGGTCGCCGTGGCCGCCTTCGCCCTGCCGGCCGGGGTGGCGGAGCTCCCCGCGGGGCTCGTACGAGGACGAGGACGAGGACCAGGCCGGGCGGCGGGCTGCGGGGTGGGGTCCTGGCCCCGCTTGCGCGAGAGGACGATCGCGCCGACGAGGGCGGCGAGGAGGAGCACCGAGAGCGCTTCGAAGGGCAGTACCCAGTGCCGGAAGAGGATCGAGCCGGTCACCGATGTGGTGCCTTGGGGGGCTCCGTCCAGATCGATCCAGGTCGCGCGGAACGCATCGACGACGACCCAGACCAGCGCGACCGCCGCGGTCCCCGCCACACCGAGGGCGACCAGCCGGTTTCCGGAGTCGGCGTCCGGGGACCGCCCGATGGGCGCCTTGGTGAGCATCAGCCCGAAGAGGAGGAGGACGACGACGGAACCGACGTAGATGAGGACCTGGACCCAGGCGATGAACTCGGCCGTCAGCAGGAGGTACTCGACGGCGAGGCCGCCAAGGGTCACCACCAGCCATAGGGCGGCGTGCACGAGTTGCTTGGTGGTGACGGTCATGACGGCCGCGCCGAGCGTGACCAGTCCGACGAGGAGGAAGGCGATCTCCACACCGGTCGGGGACAGGAAGCCCTGCGCTTCGGCCGCTCGGGTCGTTGCCGCGGCCGTGGCGGTCGCCGTGGTGGCGGTGAACATCATTGCGGGCCTCCTGCGCCCTCGGGCGGGGTGGCGGGCCCGGGGCGACCTTGGGCACTCGGGTCTTGCGTGTTCGGGTCTTCGGAGGCGGAATCACCGGGCGACGGGGCGGATGACGAGCCGGGTGCGTCGGCGCCCTCCGGACCGGACTGCGCCTCCGGACCGGACTGCGCCTGCGGGCCCGACTTCGCTTCCGGGCCGGACTGCACCTGTGCGTCGTCCTGCTGCCCCTCGGCAGCTTGTTGCGCTGCCTGGGCCCGTGCTGCTTCCTCGGCCGCGGCGAGCTTCTCGGCGGTCTTGCGGGCCGCCGCGATCTCCTTCGGCTCCTCGGCCCCGGGATCGAGGGCGGGCGGTGCGGGGACCGTCCACATCCACTCGCGGAGCTTGTCGCGCTCGTGCGTCAGTTCGCGGATGTCGGTCTCCGCGTACTCGAACTCCGGCGACCAGAACAACGCGTCGAAGGGACAGACCTCGATGCAGATCCCGCAGTACATGCAGAGGGAGAAGTCGATGGCGAACCGATCGAGGACATTGCGGCTGCGCTCGCGGCCACCGGGGGTGGTGGCCGGGACGGTCTCCTTGTGGGAGTCGATGTAGATGCACCAGTCGGGGCATTCACGGGCGCAGAGCATGCAGACCGTGCAGTTCTCCTCGAACAGTCCGATCACGCCGCGCGTACGGGGCGGGAGGTCGGGCTGCACCTCGGGGTACTGCGCGGTGACGGTCTTCTTCGTCATCGTGCGGAGGGTGACGGCAAGCCCCTTGGCGAGGCCGGAGCCGGGAATCGGCGCCATGACTAGATCACCACCTTCACGATGCCGGTGAGAGCGATCTGGGCGAGGGCGAGTGGAACGAGGGTCGTCCAGGCGAGGCGCTGGAGTTGGTCCTCCCTCATCCGCGGATAGCTCACCCGCAGCCAGATGACGATGAATGCGAGGACCGCGGTCTTGAGGAGGGTCCACACCCAGCCGAGCCCGTCGGCCCCCATCGGGCCGTGCCAGCCACCGAGGAAGAGGACCGTGGTCAGACCGCAGAGGACGACGATGCCCGCGTACTCCGCCAGCAGGAAGAGGGCGAACCGCAGACCCGTGTACTCGGTGTAGGCGCCGAAGATGATCTCCGAGTCGGCGACCGGCATGTCGAAGGGCGGCCGTTGCAGTTCGGCGAGCCCCGCGACGAAGAAGACGATGGCGCCCACGATCTGCCAGGGCAGCCACCACCACTCGAAGGCGTCGAGGATGCCGGTCAGCGAAACGGTTCCCGCGGCCATCGCGACGGAAGCGGCGGTCAGCAGCATCGGCAGTTCGTAGGCCAGCAGCTGTGCCGCGGTGCGCAATCCGCCGAGCAGGGAGAACTTGTTGGCCGACGCCCAGCCGGCCATCAGGGAGCCGAGGACACCGACGCCCATGACCGCCATGACGAAGAAGATGCCCGCGTCGATGACCTGACCGACCGCGCCCTCGCCAGGACCGATCGGAATGGCCAGCAGGACGAGGAGGTACGGCAGCAGGGCGACGGCCGGGGCGAGCTGGAAGATCCGCCGGTCGGCACCGTTCGGGACGATGTCTTCCTTCTGGGCGAACTTCACCCCGTCCGCGACGAGCTGGGCCCAACCGTGGAAGCCGCCCGCGTACATCGGACCGAGGCGGCCCTGCATGTGCGCCATCACCTTGTGTTCGGTCTGCCCGATGACGAGCGGGAAGACCATGAACACGGCGAAGACGATGAGCAGTCGGACGGCGACGTCGAGAGCGTCGTTCACGCGGGGTCGCCTCCGGGTTCCTTCGGGTCGCCGTGCTGCTGCGGGCGGGGTTCGTGGTCCTGGTCGGGTTTCTCGGCCGGGTCGGCCTGCTGCTCGGTGGCACCGCCGTCCACTTGCTCGGTGGCGCTGTCCGCTTGCTCGGCCGAATCGGCCGAATCGGTCGAGTCGGTCCCGTCAGCTGACTCGGCCGAATCAGCCTTGCCAGCGCCATCGGCGCCATCGGCGCTATCAACCCTGTCGGTCTTGTCGGCGCTGTCGGTCTTGTCGGCGGCTTCCGCACCCCGCGGGGAGTCGAACGCCGGACGCGCATGGTGCCAGGGAGCGTCCGCGCCACGCGCCGCCGCCGGACTCCCGGTCTGGGGCGCGGAACCTGCCGCTGTCTGCTGGTCTCCGGTACCGGACGGCGTCGCGGACTCACCGCGCTGACGGGCCGGACCCTGATCGGCCGAAGGGCTCTTCGAAGCCGGAGGACCTGCTGAAGCCGCGGGCTCGGGCGGCGTCGGCTCGGTGCTTCCGGTGCTCCCGGCGTCGCCGTTGGCTGCCGGGGCAGTGCCGGTGCTGCCCGTCCCGGGTGCCGCGGCGGGCCGTTGCGCTGCCTGACTCGCCGAGCCCTCGCTGACGCTCCGGGAGCGTCGCGCGGGAGCGGCGGGGGCAGCCGTGCCCTCCGCACCGGCCGCCTGACTCGCCGAGCCCTCCCCCACCGTGCGAGCCCGCCGGGCGGGCCGCTCCCCGGCCGCGGCGCCCGCCGCCCGGGGAGTACGGGCAGGTCGAGCCGGCGCAGGCGGCAGCTGGCCCTTGAGCGGGCCCCACTCATTGGGGTCGGGCACGCCCGGCGGCAGCATCTGGCGCCGCTTGGGCCCTCCGTGCTCGGATTCCCCCGGCTCCTTCGCCCCGGGCCACGCCTTGGCGACCCGGGCGGCGAGGACGAAGTCCTTGCGCAGCGGGTGGCCTTCGAACCCCTCGGGCAGCAACAGCGGTACGAGGTGGGGGTGGTCGGTGAACTCGACGCCGAACATCTCGTGCGTCTCGCGCTCGTGCCAGTCCGCCCCCGCGTACACCTCACGGGCGGTGGGGAGTACGGGCGCATCGTGCGGGACCGTCGTGCGGAGCATCAGCCTGCGCACCTGGACCCCGCCCGGAGACGCGTGCTCAGCGCGGACCTCGGCCCCGCTGGAGTCACCGTCGATGGCACCGGCGGGCGGCGGGCCGCCCAGGGCGACCACATGTGCGCAGATGCGGAACCCGGTGCCCGGTTCGTCCACCGCGCTCAGCCAGTCGAAGTAGGTGCAGCCGAGTTGGTCGCGGGCGGTCTCAAGGGCCGCGATCCAGGAGGCGGGTGGCACGTCGACCGTGAGGAGTCCATAGGACGAATCGGCGGTGGCGTCCGTGCCGAAGACGTCCGCAACACCGTCCGGCAGCCGGTCGTACGCGGTCACCGGGCGCCTCCCGTCGTACCCGTGGTCCCGTCGGTCCCTGACGTACCCGTGGTCCCGTCGGCTGCCGGTGCGGCGCTGGTCCCGGCCGTGTCCTCGGTTGGGTCCGTTCCGGCCGCGGGCGGCGGTGGTGCGGCGACCAGCCCGCTGCGCAGTTCGGCGGCCGAGGCGCGTGCGCCCGACCCCGTGCCGTACCGCTCGCCCAACGATTCCCGGGCGATCTTCTCCTGGAGCTTCAGGATTCCCTGGAGCAGCGCTTCCGGCCGCGGCGGGCAGCCGGGCACGTACACGTCGACGGGGATGATCTGGTCGACGCCCTTGGTCACCGAGTACGAGTCCCAGTAGGGCCCGCCGCAGTTGGAGCAGGCGCCGAAGGAGATGACGTACTTGGGCTCGGGCATCTGCTCGTAGAGCCGCTTGACCGCGGGCGCCATCTTGTCCGTGACCGTGCCGGAGACGATCATCAGATCCGCCTGGCGCGGGCCCGGCGCGAACGGGATGACTCCGAGCCGGATGAAGTCGTGGCGGGCCATCGAAGCCGCGATGAACTCGATGGCGCAGCAGGCGAGCCCGAAGTTGAAGACCCAGAGGCTGTAGCGGCGCCCCCAGTTGAGGACGACCTTCATGGGCTCGGGAGCCAGCCGGGAGAGGATGCCGAGCCGGCGCGGCTCGGGAAGCGACTCCGGGATCACGTCCATGTCAGGACGCCCTTCTTCCATGCGTAGAGCAGTCCGACGGCCAGGAAGCCGAGGAAGATGAACATCTCCACGAGCGTCGTCGCGCCGTATCCCGGGGCGGCGAAGATCGTGGCCCACGGGAAGAGGAAGATCGAGTCGACGGCGAAGATCACGTACAGGAAGGCATAGACGTAGTAGCGGACCTGGGTGTGTGCCCAGCCCTCGCCGACGGGGTCGACGCCGCACTCGTACGTCATGAGCTTCTCGGGGGTGGGCACGACGGGCCGCAGCAGCCGTCCGGCACCGAAGGCCACCGCGACGAACAGCACTCCGACGAGGGCGAGGAGCCCGACGACTGAGTAGCTCTCGTAGTAGTCGGCGTGGTTGGCCGCGAGCGTGGCCACGGTCGGTTCCGTCACGTCCGCTCCTCGCTCCCTGGCCTCATGGGCCTCGTCCGCCTTGTCGACCTTCGAAGGCCGCGTGTATCGCCGCGACGCCTTGGAATCGTCGACGAGCCGTGTGGTGTACGCACGGGAGTCTAGGCCCTGCCAAACCGACCCCCAGCAGTCACGCCCCGTGGTAGGTGGGGTTATCCCTACCTAGGTCCCACCCGGGCAACCCCATGGCGCCGGCCCATCCGGCCAGGCAGGCTGACACGTATGACCGTGAGCAGCACCGCTTCCTCCATCGCCCCGCGCACGCAGACCGACGATCAGCTGCCGCCCGTGGGCTTCGCCTTCCCGCTCCACACGTGGAAGGAGATCGCCCATCTCCTGTTCAACCTACCGGCGGCGCTCATCGGATTTGTTTATGTGTCGTTCACAATCTTTGCGGGTGCAGGATTGTCGGTCACGGTGATCGGACTGCCCTTCCTCGCCCTCGCCCTCGGCGGTGCACGGCTGATCGGGAGGTTCGAGCGGGCGCGGGCACGGATGTTCCTCGGGGTGCGGGTGGAGGAGCCGAGTCCCCTGCGCGGCGCGCACGGCGGGGAAGGGATGTTGGCCTGGCTGTGGACGAGCTTGAAGGATCCGGTCGCGTGGCGGACGGTGCTGTTCGCCTCCATCCGACTGCCCTGGGGCGTGGTGACCTTCACGATCGCCCTGGTGGGTCTGTTCGTCCTGTGGCCCGTGTTGCCTTTCGTGGTGCGGCTCCTGGCCAATGCCGACCGGGCGATGGTCCGCGGTCTGCTGTCGCCCTCCGATGAGCTGGAGCGTCGGATCGCGGAGTTGGAGTCGGACCGGGGGGTGGTCGTGGACACCGCCGCCGCCGATCTGCGCCGCATCGAACGCGACCTCCACGACGGCGCCCAAGCCCGCCTCGTCGCCCTCGCCATGGACCTCGGACTCGCCAAGGAAAAACTCCTCGAAGACCCCGACGCCGCAGCCGCCATGGTCGACGAAGCCCACGGCGAAGTGAAAATCGCCCTCCAAGAACTCCGCGACCTCGCCCGCGGCATCCACCCCGCCGTCCTCACCGACCGCGGACTCGACGCCGCACTCTCCTCCGTCGCCTCCCGCTGCACTGCCCCGGTGAAGGTGTCGGTGGAACTCGTCGAGCGACCGGCGGCGGCCATCGAGGGCATCGCCTACTTCACCGTCTCCGAACTCCTCCAGAACATCAGCAAGCACGCCCAGGCCCGCCAGGCAGCGGTGGACGTCTGGCAGTCGAGCGACCGCCTGTTGATCCAGGTCAGCGATGACGGCAGGGGCGGCGCACGGTTGGACGGCGGTACCGGGTTGGCCGGGCTTGCGGAACGGCTGGACGCGGTGGACGGGCTGTTCGTCGTGGACTCCCCGGCCGGCGGGGGGACGAACGTGACGGTGGAGATCCCCTGGCGCGTCCGCACGACATCGCAGTAGCGGTCCTCAGCCCCGGCCCGGGCGGCGCGGGCCGCCCTCATCGCCGTACGCAGGGGG
Organism: Streptomyces sp. NPDC005963; assembly: GCF_040638655.1. Lineage (NCBI taxonomy): Bacteria > Bacillati > Actinomycetota > Actinomycetes > Kitasatosporales > Streptomycetaceae > Streptomyces > Streptomyces sp. NPDC005963. Next base: position 136,941 of record NZ_JBEXVD010000022.1, read on the forward strand.
TGTGCCGACCCGGCCCGTCCGCGCCTCATGGTGGGGAAAACCCCCGGTCCAAGAGGGCGACCGTCCTCATGGTGCGCGGCCCCCGACCACAGCACCCTTGATGTCATGACAGCCCGCAGCGCAGAACGGATGACGCCCATGGCCACCGACTTCCGACCGGAACGACGGGACCGGCACGAGCACGACCGGCACTCCATCGTCCCCTCGGCCCTGCGGGCCCCGTTCGAGCGCCGCACCTGGCGCGAGTTCGGCTACCACATGCTGAGCCTGCCGATCAGCACCGTCCTGTTCGTCTTCGCGATCACCACCCTCTCGCTGGGCGCGGGTCTGCTGGTGACGTTCATCGGCATTCCGGTCCTGGCCGCCGCGCTGGCCGGCTGCCGCGGCTTCGGCGCGCTGGAGCGCAGCAGGGCCCGGGCACTGCTGCACCACGACGTGGGCACCCCCGAGCCGCTGCGCCCCAAGACCAACGGGATGCTCTCCTGGGTCGGGGCGGTCCTCAAGAGCGGTACGTCCTGGCGGAACCTGCTCTACGCGCTGTTGCACTTCCCGTGGGCCATCGTCTCGTCCGTGGTGCTCGCCACGTTCTGGCTCACCGGTTGGACGCTCCTGCTGTACCCGCTGTGGCAGTGGACCTTCCCCACCTTCGGGGACGCGCCCGGCATCCAGCTCTACGGTGACGGTTCCGAGCAGCGGACCCTGTACCTGGACACCCCGTTGGAGATCGCGATGGCCTCGGGAACGGGTCTGGCGGTCGTGCTGGTCACGGGGTGGATGATCCGCGGCTTCTCGTACGTGGACCGGGTGATGGTCAGTGGACTGTTGGGCCCCTCCTCGCTGGCGACCAGGGTGGTGGAGTTGGAGTCGGACCGGGGGGTGGTCGTGGACACCGCCGCCGCCGATCTGCGCCGCATCGAACGCGACCTCCACGACGGCGCCCAAGCCCGCCTCGTCGCCCTCGCCATGGACCTCGGACTCGCCAAGGAAAAACTCCTCGAAGACCCCGACGCCGCAGCCGCCATGGTCGACGAAGCCCACGGCGAAGTGAAAATCGCCCTCCAAGAACTCCGCGACCTCGCCCGCGGCATCCACCCCGCCGTCCTCACCGACCGCGGACTCGACGCCGCACTCTCCTCCGTCGCCTCCCGCTGCACGGTGCCCGTGGCCGTGGATGTGGATCTCGTGGAGCGTCCCGCTGCGGCCATCGAGGGCATCGCCTACTTCACCGTCTCCGAACTCCTCCAGAACATCAGCAAGCACGCCCAGGCCAGCAGGGCGTCGGTGGACGTCTGGCAGTCACAGGGGCGGCTCATGCTCCAGGTCAGCGATGACGGCCGGGGCGGTGCGGACGTCTCCGCCGGCAGCGGCCTGGCGGGGCTGGCGGAGCGGCTGGACGCCGTCGACGGCATCCTGGCCGTGGACTCGCCCGTGGGTGGGCCGACCCGGGTGACGGCGGAGCTGCCCTGGCGCCGCTGATCCGCTCGGCGCAAGGCTCTGCCCCCGGCCGCCGGCTGGGGGCAGGGCCTTGTGCGAACGACCCGCCCGGCGTGGCCGGCGGCAAGCCCGCCGGATCGTGTCTGCGTGTCGAACGCGCCGGCGCCGGAGCGAGCGGGCCGCCACACTCCCGTAAGCCCCCGAATGCCCCGAAGCCCTCGAAGCTCCCTCAATCCCTTCGTCTCACCGCCGCCCAGGACCGCACTGAGGTCCGGATACTGGGATGCTGATCCATACAGGCGGGATACGGATCGACATGGGGGATACACGGACGTGAGTGACAGGGTGCGGGTGGTCATCGCCGAGGACTCGGTGCTGTTGCGCGAGGGACTCACCCGGCTGCTGACCGATCGCGGGCACGATGTGGTGGCCGGGGTCGGCGACGGGGAAGCACTGGTCAAGACGGTCGGGGAGCTGGCCGCACAGGATGCGCTGCCGGATGTGGTGGTCGCCGACGTGCGGATGCCGCCGACGCACACGGACGAGGGCGTACGGGCCGCGGTGCGGCTGCGCAAGGACCATCCGGAGCTCGGGGTGCTGGTGCTGTCCCAGTACGTGGAGGAGCAGTACGCCACCGAACTGCTGGCGGGCAGCAGTCGCGGCGTGGGCTACCTCCTCAAGGACCGGGTGGCCGAGGTCCGTGAGTTCGTGGACGCCGTGGTGCGCGTGGCACGCGGCGGTACCGCCCTCGACCCGGAGGTCGTCGCACAGCTGCTGGGCCGCAGCCGGAAGCAGGACGTGCTGGCCAACCTCACCCCGCGTGAGCGGGAGGTCCTCGGTCTGATGGCCGAGGGGCGGACGAACTCGGCGGTCGCCCGGCAGCTCGTGGTGAGCGACGGAGCCGTCGAGAAGCACGTGAGCAACATCTTCCTGAAGCTGGGGCTCTCTCCGAGTGACGGGGATCACCGTCGGGTGCTGGCGGTCTTGACCTATCTGAAGTCCTAGCCGGCGGGCGCCTTACCAGACAAGCGGATGGGCGACGGTCCTAGAACCAAAGGATGAGCAGGGAACGTCCCGGCTGGAATGCCGGAACGGCCCGGCAAAATCCATCAAACTAGGACATTAGGGCGTCTCAATTTGACGTCCAACATATGAGCGGTAGGGGGAAGGGCACCCTTACCCACGTAGGGTGGCACGGGACGGTCGGTGGGACGGCCGGACCGAACAGCCGCCTCAAAGGGAGGTCCAGTTCAGTGACCAGCCAGGTCAGTAGCCCAGCCGAGCACGCCGACGAAGCCGATGACACGGCCGAGGCGCTCGTGGGCGGGCAACGATCGTCCGCAGTCCCCGCCGGAGCCCCCGCCAAGGAGGTGCGCCGGTTGGATCGGGTGGTGATCCGGTTTGCTGGTGACTCGGGTGACGGGATGCAGCTTACGGGTGACCGGTTTACGTCGGA